>DASZRK010000072.1 GCA_035549195.1 bacterium | reverse complement strand
GGGTCCTCGTTGGGGTAGGCGTGTTGGTCGGGGTCCGGGTGAAGGTGGGGGTGCGGGTGTTCGTCGGGGTCGGAGTCGGCGTCGAGGTCGGGGTGTTCGTGGGGGTGGGAGTGTTGCAAATGCCCCCCGGCGTATCGGTGGGTACGGGGGTGTTGGAACTGAAAAAAGGTCCACCCGGATAACCATAGGCGTCCGCCTGGTCGAAACCATAGGCCACGGCCCCAAAAGGGAAAGCGGAGTGGAGGTGATGGGAACCGGGCAGGACCGACACCTGGACACCGTAGTAGGGACCGCCGTTGATGGGGCTGTAGAACCCGGCCGCGATGGCGGTCCCGTCCAGGGTGACCGAGCCGGGGTGGTTGGTGACGATATTCTCGTAGTTGTTCGCGAAGGACGTCACGGGGGCGGGCAGGAGATAGTCCTGGTCGAACTCGCTCACGGGTGGGATGGAGATCATAGCCGGGTCGGCGTTATAGGCCGTCACTCCGCTATCCTGGGTCCCCCCATCGGAGAAATGGACCACATAGACCGGATGATTGGAGGAGATGTAGAGGGGTCCGGTGGCGGTCTGATCATTGGACCATCCTTTTTGGAGGGGGATGAGGGGGGAACCGTTCACGGTCACGGTCGTCGCGGCGGAGGCGGAGATGATGCGGACCGTGTCCTGGGCCCGGGTGGCCATGTTCATCAGCGCGAACTGGGTTCCCCAGTAGGGCAGGGGCCAGAATTCCTCCACGAGATGGTTGCAGGAAGGGACCCCCGCGGGGACGAAGTCGCAGATGTGTCCCCCGAAGACCGCGATGGGCCGGTCGGAGGAAATGGAGGTGCCGGTCAGGTCGTCGGGGACCGTGGGGCCCTGGAGTTGGTAGACCTCCCCTTGCTGGAGGAGGACGGCGTAGGCAACGCTGCCGGTATGGCCGGCGACGGTGGTGAGGGGGGTGATGGAAACATGGGTGCAATCCTGGGTGGCCACCACGGAGAATTCGGTGCTGAGGAGGGAATTGCCGCTATAGATCTCGTTCTTGTAGGAACCGACCATGTAGTCGGTTCCGAGGGCCTCGACCGGAAGGCCCGTGTAGCCGTCGCTGGCGTATTGGACCTGGTTCAAACCATAAAGGGCGATGGGGTTGGCGGCATTCACATGGATGCCCAGGTTCGAGACGGCGTCCGAGAATTTGGCCTCGGCGGTGGGCGGAACACTGAATTGGGTGACGGATCCCGCCGCTACCGTGAAGGCCTGGGAATACCCCAGGCCCGGGATGGTGACCGAACCCGAATTGTCCGTGGAACTGGCGATGATGAACTGGAGGGTCACCGGGTATGTGGACGAACCGTTCCCTTGGGGGAAGGTGACCCAAAAATCCCTTCCTTGGGAGGTGATGGCGGCGCCCAAGGGAGAGGTCAGTAGTAAATAAAGAAGGAAGGGCCGGAGGGGTATGGGCCGGTGAAAGAACATGCTTTCCTAACGGCCGGAAAGACGGAACCTAAAAGGGAAAAGGTCGTTAAACCGCTGGAAAATGAAAGGGCGGACCAGGGCATGGCCCGCCCTTGAGCTGGAAGGACTATTGATCCTTCTCGGCGGGGAGATCCTTTTCGATATTGTCCAGCATCTTGTTCAATTGATCCACTTGGTCCTGGGTCAGGCCCTTCCGGGAGTTCTTTTGTAAGTCCCGGTCCAGGGTTTGACGGAAATCATTCTCCTTATGGTTCATGAAGACCTTTTGTGGGCCCTTGAACTTCGTCCTTTTCATGCGTTCCTTCAATCCGTCGAAACGCTTGTTCAGATCGTCGGGGCCGATCCAGGGGGAATCCTTTTCGGACTTAGTTTCGGGCTTGGAAGATCCTTCTTCAACGACGTCCGCTTTGATCTTCTTGGTGTCCTTTCCTTCCCGTTCTTTCTCCGAGCCGTCTTTGTTTTGATCCTCGCCCAAGTGCTTTCCCTGGTCTTTGTGCTGGCCTTGGTCATTCCCCTGGGGGCCCTCGGAAAGGGCATCCTTTTCATGGTCCTTGCCGAGGTTCCCTTGGCCCTGGCCCCAACCTTTATGGAGTCCATGATCCCCTTGATTCCCGTGGTCATGATCGGGCCCTTGAGCCGGAGGAGCAGGGACCGGGGTGAAGCTGGGAGTCGGGGCCGGTGGGACCGGGGTGAAGCTGGGGGGCGGGGCCGGTGGGACGGGGGTTGCCGTGGGTTGGGAAGGTCGACCCCAGACAGGCTTTTGGTGGACGGGGGTGGGGGTCGGGTGCAAAAGGGCAGCCTTGACCGGTCGTCCATCCCAATATTTATGGCTGAAAGTGGGGGAGGATGCCGGAAGCTTCGTGGGAGCCGCCGAATAGGTCTTTTGGTACTGTCCCCAGGAATGGAAACGGTCCCCGGACCAACGGCGGTCCTGGTATTGGGAGCGGAACTTGAGGTAGCGATAGTTGTCATCCACCATGGAGGAGAGCTCTTCCATCTGCTCGCGGGTCAAGTCGAGGCCGCCGTTCCTGTTGTAGTCGTCCCATTCGGCCTCCCGGA
Source organism: bacterium (assembly GCA_035549195.1). Classification (NCBI taxonomy): domain Bacteria; species bacterium. The sequence continues at coordinate 26,204 of DASZRK010000072.1, read as the reverse complement.
TGACCCGGATACGGGCCCGCAGTTCGGCGACCTGGGCCTGGTTCAGGGAGCCGTTGGCCCCGCCATCCTCCACCATGGCCTCCTGCTCGACCAACTGGTGGTGAAGGACCGCGATATAGAGCCTGCGGTCCGGGGCGTAGTTGAAGTTATAGTTCCATCCTCCCTGGAAGGCGTCGGCCCATTGGGACTGCCGGGTCAAGGCGTCGTTCAACGCGGTTTGATTGTCGTTCAAGAGGATCCCGAGGAAACGGGTCTGCGGGGCGGTCAGGTCCATGGTTTGCCCACCCTCGGGGTTCTGGTATTGCCAGGCCAGTTGGCGGACCAAGGCGATGTTGTCCGAAAGGGCCTGGGCGACGGGACGGACCAGCCGGTCCTGCTGGACGGCATCCCCGATCTGTTGGTCCTGGAAATTGGCCCGGCGCTCGATGAGGTGGTAGTTCGGGAAGGGGTCCTGCACGACCTGCCACTTGAGGCCGCAACCCTGGAGTGCCAAGGCCAGCAGACCGAGGGCATAAAGGGATAGGGACCGGACGCGGATATTTTTCATGGATCATCCTCGTAATCGGAGTGGGGCGGCTTCTTATTGTAGGACGGACCGGCTGGAAAGAGGGTTGCGATAGGCCATCAAAAAAGATCCGGGGGAAGGATGGGCCCGCAAAAACCCTTTAATATCGCCCGATCTGTTGGAACTGGGGATCAGAGCAATCCCTTTTGTGTCCAGCCGAATTTTTTCTTGCCCTGTTCCATGCACTGGTCGAAGAGGGCCTTGGTCCGAAGGAAGGAGTACCGTTCGTCGGCGGCCTTGGAGGCATAGGGCTCCTTTTCCACCACGGCCGCGATGAGGAATCGGGCCTTGGTGGAGGCCAGCTTGGCCAGCCAATCCACGTAATCGTTCTCGATGGAAAGGTTCCGGCCGAAACGGCCGGCGTATTCCTCGACCTTCTCGTCGTTGAGCATGGCTTGGCAGAGAAGCGCCCACAGCAGGTTGCGGGCCCGGCGCATATAGGCGTATTTTTTCTCACCCTTCTCCATGATCTCCCGGATGAGGCGGGTGAGGCGGTAGTGGACCTTGTAGCAAAGGAGGACCTTGCGGGAATCCGCCTGGAGCCTTTCGGGGCTGAAGACCTTGTCGTAGTCCTTTTCCTCCTCGAAGACCTCCTGGAGACGGCCCATCCGGTCCACCTCGCCATCGGAGGCCAGGAAGGTCTGGGCCAGCTTGAGCATCTCCACCGCCTTGGCCTCCTTGATCTCCATTTCCTCCAGGTCCTCGGGGGTGAGGTTGGAGAAGGCCTTCTCCTGGCGTTCGTAATAGACCCCCAGGTCCTCCCGGAGCTTGTCCTGTAGTTCCAACTGGATCATGTCATTGGCGTGCAGGTTCCAGGGCTTGACCGGGTTCTGGCGGTTGTTGTTGATGGCCACTTCCAACACGAACTCATTACGGGCATCGGTGATGATCTTGCACAGGACCCAGAGGTCCTGCAGGGCCCCCTCTTTCTCCTTCAAAAGGGGGTCCCCGGCGTGGTCCCTGAGGAAACGGTCCAGGGTGGTGATGGTCTGGGCCCCGTTGAGGAGACGGGGCTCGGTGAGGATGAATTCGTCCTTTTCCTTGTCGATCCGCTCGGCGAAAAGGGTCACCCCGTTGTGATGGAAGGCGAAGACCGCCGGATCCGCATCCCCTTTCAGGACCAGTTTTTCCAGGGCCTCATAGACCGACCGGTTGGTGGCAGCGTCCTCGGAGAGACTGGCCCGGATGTTGCGTTCGAAGAAGCGGTAGTTCATCTCCTGGAACATGGAATGAAGGTCGATGAGGCGCACGAACCCCAGTTCCATGATCTCGCCCCCGGGGCCGGTCCGCTCCAGGGTTTCGGCCACATGCAGGGGATAGCGGTGGGTGACCCGTTGGTGGGCGATGGCCCCCACCTTCTGGGTCTGGGCGGAGAGGAACTGGAAGATCAGGGTGACGGGCCTTCCGAAGAAGCGGTCGATGAGGTATTTCTTGCTCTCCAGGTCCTCCCGCAGTTTTTCGTAGACCATGCTGTGCTCGGCTTCCTGGGGATCGCCGTTGAAGACCAGGTGGATGAAGACCCGGTCGATGGCGCCCTGGTAATGGAGCATCTGGCTTTTCAACTGCAGGAAGAACTGTTCCTCCTGGATCCCGGGAGGGGCCTGCCCGAAGACCCGGTCCATGCCCACCTCCACCAGGCGCTGGTAGGGCACGCGGAAAAGGATGGGGGCTTGGGACCAGCGGAACTGGAAAAGATAAAGGTTCTTCAGTTGGGGGTCGACGTGGAAGGCGTCCACGCCATAGTCGTTGCGGCCCCAGAAGATCCGTTGGGCCGCCTCCTCGCGGGTGAGCTTGAATTCCTTCTCCAGGTAGAGGAGGGCGAAAGCGTTATCGGGGACGGTGCCGGGTGTTTCTTGGAAGGACAGGACGACGGCGTCGATGTCGGCTTGAGCGATGGTGATCATGCGATCCTCCCCTCCCATTCATACTATCACCATAGGAAGAGGGAACGGATCGGGGAAGGTTAAATCCGGGGAAAACGAAGGCCTAGTTGGAGCGGCCCATCTGTTGCTTGAGCTTTTCGGCCAAAAGATACTTCATCAAACGGTCCATGTCCTCGCGGTTCACGGCGAGGATCCGCACGCCCGCGTTGTATTTGGTCTTGCCCAGCTCGAAGAAAGAGCCGGAGCGCATGACCTCGGTCAGGAAGGTGACCGGCACGTTGTATTGGGGAAGGAGCATGGAGACCTCGACGTGCTGGCCCTGGGCGAAGGGCTGGTCCCCCATGACGGAAAGCCCGCCCTCGGAAATGTCCCGGGTGACCGCGTTGTAGACCTGGAATTTTTGGGAGAGCGCGGGGAGATGCTCGGCCTTGGTCTCGCTATAACGGGATTGGGACAGGGCCGAATGGCCTTCCTGTTGGTTGAGGACGCGGTAAGTGACCTTGAGGGTGGCGTTCACCCTTTCGTGCCGCCGCTGTTCCATATAGCCGTTCTGAAAACTCATGAGGATCCTTGATCCGCAGGATTGATGCCGCCAGTTTACTCTTTTTGGCGGAAGCGGGCTATCGACCCTTGTCCCCTATTTTTGGCCCAAATCCCCTTGCCTTCAAAGCGAGCCTTGCCTCAGACTGGGTCCGTTCCTTTCTTGGTCCTTCTTTGTTCCGTTCCGCTTTCCAGCCGTCATCCGCACCGGCCGTGAATCCGCCCTAAGGGGTAGCGACCATGTCCAACCTCCGCTCTTACGGCCCTCCACCTTTTCGCGTCGCGGTCCTGCACGGGGGCCCGGGCGTCAGCGGCGAAATGGCGCCGGTGGCCCAGGAACTTTCCGCCGATCGGGGGGTCCTCGAGCCGCTCCAGACCCGGGACAACCTGGATGGCCAGGTGGAGGAGTTGCGGACCGCCCTGGACAGTCACGGGGACGATCCTTTCACCCTGATCGGCTATTCCTGGGGCGCCTGGCTGGGCTGGATCCTGGCCTCCCGGCATCCTTCCTTGGTGCGGAAATTGGTGCTGGTCTCCAGCGGGCCCTTCGAGGACCATTACGCCTCGCAAGTGCAGGAGAACCGTTTGAAGCGCTTGAGCCGGGAGGAGCAGGCCGAGGTGAGGAAATTGAGCCAGAAGATGGAGGATCCCAACGCCTTTGCCCGTTTCGGGGAGATCATGGCCCGCACGGATTTCTACGATCCCATTCCGGTCAATCCGGAAGGCATCCAATTGAGCCCCGACATCTATCAGGGGGTTTGGCCCGAGGCCAAGGGATTGCGCAAGAGCGGGGAACTGCTCCAAATGGGCGGAAGGATCCAATGCCCGGTGGTGGCGGTCCATGGGGACCATGATCCCCATCCCGCGGACGGCGTCCGGGAACCCTTGGCCCGCGTGCTGCGGGAGTTCCGTTTCGTCCTTTTGGAACGGTGCGGTCATACGCCCTGGATGGAGAAATACGCCCGGGACCGGTTCTTCGAGCTTTTGGGGGAAGAGATCGATAGGTGATCCCCGTCCGGGCCCCAGAGGGGCGCTAGCGGTCGGAGAGCACGTCCTGTAGCAGGGCCCGGCCGTCCTTCATGTCGGACCCGATATGCCAGAACATGACGCCGCCCAACTTTTTCTTCCTGGCGTATTCCAGCTTCAGGCGGATGGACCGGGGGTCCTCGAAGCTGACGGTGGCCTTGCCTCCCCGGATCCTTTCCAGATAGGGGACCCCGGCTTTTTCGTCCCAGAACTTGCGGTAGTCGGGATCCTTTTCCAGGTCCGGGACCTGGGACGCAGGATAACCACCCATATCGCCTTCCTTCAGGGTACCAAGCTTTTCCCCCAGGTGTTGGGTCGGGAACTTCATGGCCCAGAAAACGAGCCCCAGGACGATCTTGCGGGACGGGACCCGGTGATGGTCCAGCAGGTTGCGGACCAGTCCATCCACGTTCATCTCACCCTTTCCCGAGGTGCGGTCGGAAGGATAAAGGTTGGTCTGGTGGGCGGAGTGCCCCATCCAGGGACCCGCCAGGGGATAGGTCATGAGGTTCACGAAGTCGACCTTCTTCACCAAGTCCCTCCAGGGGACATGGGCCACCCATTGGTCGCCCGCCATGAGGGCGGTCGTCAGGGTCCAACGGGGGAACCTTTGGTGGATGGCGGTCATTAAGCGAAGGTAGAGGCCCGCTTCCTGGTCGTTGATCGGGCTGGGTTCCCAGTCGATATCCACGCCGTCCCAGCCGCGGCCCCCGACCTCCCGATCCAATTGATCCAGGAACTTTTGGGTCTTGGCCGGGTCGGCGGCGATGGCCTTCCAGTTGGTATTCCCGGCCGATTCACCGCCGATGGAGGCCAGCAACTTCACCCCGTGCTTTTTGGCGTTCTCGGCCAGGAGGGGGTCGAAGAAACGGGGTGGGATCCTCAGGGAGCCATCGGCATTGGGTTCCAGGAAAGCCCGGGCCAGATGGGTGAGGTTTTCCCAGTGGTATTGGGCGGGAGGGACCTTGTCGTCGTACCACTCGGCCGAATAGCCGAGCACCACGAGGCGGGACCTGGCTTGGGCGAGGGCGGGCCAGAGGACCAGCAAGAGAAGGGCGATGAGGATCAATAACTTCAAGCAGGGTCCTTGGTCGGGGGTGGCTTATTTTATGCCCGAAGGGCATTGGTTCTAAAAGGATTTGACTACAATGGCACCGGAAATATCGTTGAACCGGATCGGACAATGAAAAACAGGAACCTTCCCAAGGCTGTCGCGCTTTTTGGCGCCCTTCTTTTCTTCTCTTGCGGGCCGAGGGTCTCCTTGAACCGCCAGGTTCCGGGTCCCAAGCCGCCGCAAGCTTCCGATTTTCATCCCCTTCCACCCTCCCACCCGGGCCGGGTCCGGCTGGCCTTCGTGGGGGACATCAATCTTGGCCGGCACGTGACCGAATGGATCGATGCCCGGGGGGATGCCTGGCTCCTGGAGGCCTGCAAACCCTGGTTGGACGACTCGGACCTGGCGGTGGCCAACCTGGAATGCGCGGTGGGGGAGGGCGGGGCTGAATACACCAAGAAGTCCGTTTATTTGAAGGCCCGCCCGAAGGATCTGGACGCTCTCTCCTTGGGCGGCATCGGCTTGGTCACCCTGGCGAACAATCACATATTGGATTACGGACCGGAGGTGCTGGACCAAACCATCCAGGGCCTGGACGAACGGGGGATCCAGCATACGGGCATCACCGAAGCGGGCCAGCGCCAGCCGACGGTCTATGTGAAGCTCCAGGGAACGACGGTGGCTTTTTTAGGGTTCTGTTCCGTCTGTCCGGGCGCCTTCGAGGCGAACGGTAAAAGGCCGGGCGTGGAGCCGGCCATGGCCTCGGTCATGGTGCCGCAAGTGAAGCGGGCCAAGCGGCAGGCGGATTTCGTGGTCGTGTTGGTCCATTGGGGGCGGGAATATTACGGGGCCAACGCCCTCCAGAAAAGGCTTTCCAAGGCCTTGGCCGGGGCCGGGGCGGACCTGGTCATCGGGTCCCATCCCCATGTGCTCCAGGGGGTGGAAAGGATCGACAAGACCCTGGTGGCCTATAGCCTGGGGAATTTCCTGTTCGACATGAAATATCCCGTCTGCCGGAACAGTTGTGTGCTTCGGGTGGATCTCGAAAAGGGAAAGGAACCCAAATGGAAAGCCTTCCCGATGGACCTAAGCCACGACAGGCCGGAACCCTTGGCGGAATCCCTACGCCAAGCCAAGCTCATCCAAAGGATCCTGAAAGAAGGTTATGAATATCATGGGGTGCGCAGCAAACCAGTATCGTTCGCAGAACCCTAAAACACCCCCCGGAAGGGGTCCACATGCTCGGAATCGAGCATGACCTTGAGGCCGATCCTCCCGATGAAGACCTGGGTGGTGCCTTGCCAGGCGATCAGGTGGTCTAACCCCTCCGCGTAGAGGAACCAGCCTTGGGCGTCGCCCAGGGGCATGTCCAACCCGACCCCCAAACGCATGCAGAAGAGGGCATCGAAGCTCTTGCTATAGAAGTTCGAGTTGGGTGGAGGCGGGTCCTGGTCCACCACCATGTCCATTCCCGCGCCCAGCAGGAGATAGGGGACCGTGTTGAACCTTTGGTGGATCCGGTCGTATTTGGGGTCCGTATACCAGCGCAAATTGACGGTGATGGAAACGTCGTCGGTGGGAAGCACGTAGAGGACCGTGGCGGGGTTCGAAGAGGAAGGGTGCAGGGGAACGGCCACTTCCTGGTTGGGCATGGTGTAATAATCCAGGCCCCAAAGCCCGTCCAGGTTCTCGCCGATGCCGATCCCCAGCCCCAGGCCGGCCGACGGAGCCGGGCTCCCGTTGCCCAGGAATCCATTCACGGCTCCCGCGCCCACGTTCCCCATCAGGCTGAAATTCGGGAATTCGGCAGGCTGGCCCTTACCGAGGACAGGGAGCAGGAAAAAGAGGGCGGTGAAGACCGATCGGACCCTTAACGGAAGGGAAGAAAGTTCCATGGCCCGATTATGGGCCAAAAGGAATGGCTTGAAAAGACCGGGCGGCGCCGGGCAGGACGCCGCTTAGGGGGGATCCTCAAAAGGACCTATCGCATTGTGGGCAGACAAAGCGGGCGGCGAACCAATGGCCGTCGGCCCGCGCGTAGTCGGGGAAGAATTCCGCTTCCATGGCCGTCCCGCACTCGGGGCACTGGAACCCGTTCTTCAGGCCCAGGTCCTGTTCCAGGCGGGGCGCTCCTTTGCGGTCATTCTCGACCACGAGCCGGTAGGAAGTGGTCTGGCCCGACTGGCCCGGGGTCTTGAGCAGGTCCTTGATCTTGCCCAACACCTGGCGCGGGGTGTAGAAGCCCTTCACGGTGTAGTCATTGGCCCCCATGTCCATGGCCTTTTTCACATCGCGAGGTTCGCCCAGGACGGAAAAGATGATGATGGGGATGTCCTTGGTCTGTTCGCTGCGGCGGGCCTTTTCCAGGACCCGGAAACCGTCCAAGATGGGCAACCCAAGGTCGAGGAGGACGACCCCCGGTTTTTGGGTGATGATCATTTCCCAGGCTTCCTCGCCGTTGGTGGCCTCCAGGACCTGGTAACCGTCCTGTTCCAGGACATCCCGGTAGACCCGGCGGAATCCCTTCTGGTCCTCGGCGATCAGGATGGTCCCCTTATGGACCACGGGGACCGGGTCCTTGGGGGCGCTCCTCTCGATGTCCTCGATGGTCAAGATCATGGCATCCTCCTTTTGGAATTTGTTCTTAAGAAGGGCAAAGAGGATGCCAAAAAAAACCTTGTTATCCGGCAGGGCGGAACTTGGAAAGGGGTAATCCGGGGGAGTTTCGGGTCGTTTTTACCCAGGAAGGATCAGAAGGTCTTCCCACAGCTCCCACAGGTGAAGTGGGCGGTGAACCAGTGCCCCTCGTTCTTGACGTAATCGGGGAAGAGTTCCAGGAGCATCTCCTTACCACAATGGGGGCAGAGGAAGCCTTTGGCCAGGCCGATCTCGGTCTGAAGGAGGGAGGCGTCCTCATGGGTGGTCTCCATCTTCAATTTATAGGAATGGTGGGGTTTGGGGACTTCCGACTGGGTGATGAGGCCTCGGACCTTGCTGAGGATCTGGCGCGGGGTATAGAAACCTTTGACCGTATAGTCATTGGCGCCCAATTCGAGCCCTTTTTTAACGTCCTTTTGCTCCCCCAGGACCGAAAAGATGATCACGGGGATCTTGGCGGTGGCGGGGTTCGCCCGGACCCTCTTGAGGACCTCGAACCCGTCGATCTTGGGAAGGCCCAGGTCGAGCAGGATCAGATGGGGCTTGTGGGCGTTGACCATTTCCAGGCCTTGTTCGCCGTCCTGGGCCTCCAGGACCTCGTAGCCGTCGTTCTTCAGGACGTCGTGGTAGATGCGGCGGAACCCCGGTTGGTCCTCCACGATCAGGATCGTTCCTTTGGACATTTTCAGCTCCTTATCAAGGGTAGTTTGATCCGGAAGGTGGATCCCTTCCCGCGCTCCGAAGACACCGAAATGACGGCATTCTGCAGGTCGAGGAACCTTTTGGCGATATAAAGGCCCAAACCCGCTCCCGATCGTCCCGCTTCAGGGCCCAACACACGGGATTTATTGAAGAGCCCCTTCAAAGTGGGGTCATCCATACCAACGCCCGTATCGGCGATCTCGACCACACCAAAGCCTTCCTCGATCCCCCACGATAAAGAGATGGAACCGTGGTCCGTCCATTTAAAGGCGTTGTTGAGTATGTTGCGCAAGGCTTCCACCGTTTTGTTGCGGTCCACGAGGACCCGGATGTCCTGGTCCGGTCCGTGGAAAAGGAATTCCAATCCCTTTTCCCGGATGAAGTCCGCGTAATCCCTCGCCGTTAATTCTACAATCTGGCGGATGGGTTCCGGTTGTAAATCCGCCTGGAGGACCCCTCTTTCGATCTTGGAGAGGCTCAACAGGTCGGAAATTAGGCGATAATTCTCCTCGCCGATGCTCCGCATCTCGGTCAGGTATTCCCTTTGGGAGGGGGTGATCTCCCCGGTCAATCCCTCCAGCATGTTCTCGATGAAGCCGTTGACCTGCGCCACGGGGGTCTTGAGCTGATGGGACACCACGGATATCAGGTCGTCCTTCAGTTCCTCCAGCTGTTTACGGTCCGTGATGTCCCGGAGGATCGAGGTGAAGAAGAGCCCTCCGGGGGTCCGAGAGGAAAAATAAGAGATCTCGGCGGGGAACTGGCTCCCGTCCTTCCTTTGGCCGGTCAATTCCAGGATCCGGCCCGGGAGGGTGGGATCCCCGGTCGAGAAGTAGCGGAGGATCAACTCTTTGTTCCCCTCCCAGGAAGCCGGGGACATCAAGAGGGCGATGGGTTTGCCGCGTACCTCGTCGGACGTATAACCGAGCAACCGTTCGGCGGAAGGATTGAAGAAAACGATCCGGCCCGCCGCGTCGGCGGAAATGATGCCGTCATTGGCCGATTCGGCCAAGGCCCGGAACCTTTCTTCGCTCTCCCGCAAGGCGCTCGCGGCCTCCTTTTGTTCCGTGATGTTCTCGATGATGGCCAGGCGGAAAAGGGGTTCGTCCTGCGGGTCCCGGATCGTGGAAGCGGAGACCTTGCACCAGAGGACCTCCCCTTTCAGGTCCACGAACCTCTTTTCCAGTTCATATTTCGGGAGTAAGCGGTCGAAGAGTTTTTCATCCAACGCCTTTTCGGTCCCCGCGTCCTCCGGGGCCGTGTAACGGTAGAAAGGGTGCCCGAGGAGGTCCCGTTTGGGGATGCCCAGCATGTCGGCGAAGGCCCGGTTGGCGTTGACCAGGGTGCCGTCCTTGAGGGAGAGGATCATTCCAATGGGGCCTTCCTCGAAGATGTTCCGGAAGAATTCCTCCCGTTCCCGGAGGGACTCGGTGGACCTTTTCTGCTGGGTGATGTCCATGAGGGCCGAAAGCCCGAACTTGATGCGTCCTTTTTCGCCCACGATCGGGGCGCCCCAGACCTCCAGTGAGATGACCTCGTTCCCCCGGCGGAGTTCCAGGTCGTCCCGATGGGTCCTCTCGCCGGCCAAGGCACGGCTGGAGGGAAGTTCCTGGTCGGGCATGGGTTGGGCGCCGCCGACCTGGTAAAGGTCACGGATCAGGTCCGGATAGCGGATGGTGGAAGGAAGGGCCTCGCTCCCGATGCGGAAGAGTTCCTTGGCCTTCCGGTTCACGAAATAGACCCCGCCGTTGGGCTCGCGCACCAGGACCGCCACCGGAATGGCGTCCAGGAACTGGAACAGACGGTGCTCGTTGGCCAGGAGGGTCTTGATGAAGAACTTCCGTTCGGTGATGTCCCGCAGAACGACCGTGAAGTAGGCCCCGTTCTGGGAAGTCCAGTGGGAGACGGTCCCTTCCAGGGGGAAACGGGTCCCGTCCTTTTTCTGCCCGGTCATCTCCAAGGTCCGGGTCCCGACGGTCTCGGCCAGGAGCCCATCGATGGCGCCGACGGCCTCGGCGTCCGAGGCCCGGAGTATCCCGGAAATAGGGAGCCCGAGGAGCTCGCTCTCGGATGCCCCGAATAATTCCTGGGCCCCGAGGTTCAGGTCGATGATGTGCCCCTTTTCATCGGCGATCAGGAAGGCGTCGTGGGCCGCTTCGGAAAGGAAACGGAATTTCTCCTCGCTGGAACGCAGGGAGGCCAAGAGGGCCTGTTTTTCCCGCATTTGCCGATCGATCAGGAAAGAGGCAAGACCGAAGAGCAGAAGGACCCCCACCCCTCCGACGGCCAGGAAGCGCAGTTCCTTGCGGTTGTTCAGCTCCTCGAAGGCCTTTCGGGTCTTCAAGAACCAGATCTGGGTACCGATCATCTGCGTGGTCAGGGACTTGATCTCCTGGTCCCGCGTCTTTTCAGATCTTTCCTGCAGGAGGGCCAGGGCCCGGTCCGACCGCCCCGCCGCCACATCGTCCAAGCCGTCCTGGATGGAATCAAGTTTTTGCCCGATGAGGGTCTCCCAGCGCCCCATTTCCTTCCCCAAGAGGGGTTCCTCGGGAGGGGTTCTTTCGGTCCGATCGAGGTCCTTTCGGAGGGCCTGGAGCTGGGAAAGGCAGGTTTCCTTGTAACGGGTTTGGTGGGTCAGGAGATAGCTGAGGTAATTGGCCTGGGCCTCGGTCAGGTCCGAATAGGTCCTTTGGAGCCGGTGGATGGTGGAATGGGTCCGGTCCAGCCAGGAACTGTCGTCCTCCAAGCGATGGAGGTTGAAAAGGACGAAGCCTCCCAGAAGAAGGGAAAAAAGAAGGAAAGAACCTAAGATCATTTTGAGCTTGGAGCTCATGGGCCGCCTTGGCGGATGGCTTCGACCCTCCTAGGGTAGCCTCAAAGGGTTGCCGGTGGAAAGGCGAGGTGCGGGCTGGGAAGAAGTAAGGTCCGGTTTCGTTGAATTTTTGGCTGGTTTCGGCCTTCTCAGCTTCCCCCAAGTCCTCCAAACGCTCCGGTCCAAGTTGCGGTATTGAATGCAAAGACCCGTTCCTCGCCTTGAGGCTCGTCACAGGCCGGCCCTCGGGAACCAGGATGGGATCAGTTGCGCCAAACGCTCCGGTCCAAGTTGCGGTATTGAATGGCCTCCGTCCCATTTCCTTGAAATGGGGCGGCCAAGACCCGTTCCTCGCCTTGAGGGCTCGTCACAGGCCGGCCCTCGGGAACCAGGATGGGATCAGTTGCGCCAAACGCTCCGGTCCAAGTTGCGGTATTGAATGGCCTCCGCGACATAGGCTGACCGGATGTCCTCGGCCCCGTCCAGATCGGCGATGGTGCGGGCCACCTTGAGAATGCGGTCGTAGGCCCGGGCCGAAAGGCCGAACCGTTCCATGGCGGTGCGAAGCAAGGTCTGGGACGGTCCATCGAGCAAGCAGTGCTTGCGCATCTGGTTGCTGCTCATCTGGGCATTGCAATGGATGCCCTCCCCTTGGAACCGGGCCTGTTGGAGGGTGCGGGCACGAACGATCCTTTCTCGGATGGCCAAGGAGGGTTCCGCCAGGCTGGTGTCGGAGATCTCCTTCCATTTCAGGGCGGGGACCTCGATATGGAGGTCGATGCGGTCCAGCAGGGGGCCGGAGATGCGTCCCAAGTATTTCTGGATCTGGTGCGGGGTGCAGGTGCACTCGCGGCCCGGGTCGGTGTAATAGCCGCAAGGACAAGGGTTCATCGCGGCGGCCAACATGAATTGGGCGGGGAAGCTCAAGGTCGACTGGACCCGGGAGATCGTCACCATGCCGTCCTCCAAGGGCTGCCGGAGGACCTCCAGCACGTTCTTGTTGAATTCCGGGAACTCGTCCAAAAAGAGGACCCCGTTGTTGGAAAGACTGACCTCGCCGGGCCGGGGCATGGTGCCCCCGCCGATGAGGCCGGCGTCGGAGACGGTGTGATGAGGGGACCGGAAGGGTCGGGTCGCCATGAGGGCCTTTCGCCGTCCCAGGGTGCCCGCGATGGAGTGGATCTTGGTGGTTTGGATGGCCTCTTCCAAGGAGAGGGGCGGGAGGATGGTGGGAAGCCGTTTGGTGAGCATGGTCTTTCCCGAACCCGGCGGACCCACCAAAAGGATGTTGTGGCCCCCCGCGGCCCCGATCTCCAGGGCCCGCTTGGCGTTCTCCTGGCCTTTGACGTCCGCGAAATCGACCTTATAGGCCGAATGGGCCTGGAACTCCGCCTCGATATCTACCTCGATGGGTTTGAGGGTCTTGTGTCCGGCCAGGAACTCGAAGGTTTCCCGCAGGTTCCGGATGGGATAGACGGGGATCTCCCGGACCACTCCGGCTTCCTTGGCGTTCTCAGCCGGGACCAGCAGTCCCCGGACCTTATGGTCCCGGGCCGCCAAGGCGATCGGGAGGGCTCCCCGGATGGGACGGACCTTTCCATCCAAGGAAAGTTCCCCGACCATCCAGAATCCATCCACCTGGTCGGGGGTCAATTTGCCCGAGGCTGTCAGGATCCCCACGGCCATGGGAAGGTCGAAAGAAGGGCCTTCCTTCTTGATATCGGCCGGGGCCAGGTTGACGGTGATCCTTTGGACAGGGAAGGGGAATTGGGAATTGGTGATGGCGCTCTTGACCCGGTCCTTGGACTCCTTGACGGCGGCGTCGGGAAGTCCGACCGTCTGGAAAGTGGGCAGCCCGGGGGCGATATCCACTTCGCATTCGACCGGGTAGGCATCGATGCCCAAAAGGGCGGAACTTTTGATATTGGCGAGCATGGAGACCAGGTTTCGTAGTTTGAATACGCTTGTATACTAGTCGGGAGTTTCGCTATTTATCAACAAATTTGGTTCGGATGGGCTTCCGGGGAAGGGAGGTGCCTTGCCATCCCCCCGTTCCTTGGGTAAACTACCGCCCTTAAAACAAGGGTTTTTCCGCCCTATCCTCTTGAGAAGGGACCCCATGGCCTCCACCACCGAGAAAATGAAGGTGACCGTGCACGAAAAGGACTTCGAGGTAGAATTCCTTGAAAAGCAGGGCAAGGTCTTCGCGAAGTGCCATATCAACAACTTTGGCGAGGTCGTGGTCCCCGATTTCGGCGGTGGTAAGGACCGGGCCCTCCTGAACATCCAGGCCCGCATTGGCAATGTCATGGCCGCCATGCAGTCCGATGAGGCCCGTGAGACCCGTAAAAAGCAGTGGGAAGAGGAGAAGGCCCAGCAACAGTCCCAAGCCCATTCCTGACAGACTGTGCTCCACCCGCAAGGGTTGGGCACTGAGGGGATCCCCCCCTCTTTGAAGCCTCGGATCCCCATCCGAGGCTTTTTTATTTAGAGGCAGTCCTCAGCTATCAGCTAGTAGCCGCAGTTGGAAGAATTTCAAAATAAAAAAGGCCAAACCGCGAGGTTTGGCCTTTTTTTATTCGACGGGAGTCGATGGGATTTTCTTTTAGCTGACGGCTGACAGCTAACAGCTGAAGGCTGTCGTTATTCGATCCAGAAACTGATGACTTCCAGGTTCTTATTGGCTTGGCGGAGGCGGTTGGAAAGGACCTTGATGATGATGTCCATCAATTTCAGGGCCGTATGGGGTTTTTCCTTGCGGAGCTTCTGGTAACCGTCGAGCGAGATCATGAAAAGCTCGCTGTCGGCGGTGGCCTTCACGGCCGCCGAGCGGGGTAGGCCGTCCAGGAGGGCCATTTCCCCGAAGAATTCCCCCGGGTTCAGCACCGCAATGGTGTTCTCCTGGTTCTTGACCTTCTTGACGATCTTGACGGCGCCCGATTTGATCACATACATGCTGTCGCCCTTGGAATCCTCATCAAAGACCAATTCGTCCTTCTTCACAGCCTTCTCTTCCCCTACCGAGCCCATGGCTTCCAGGTCACCGCCATCGAAGCTCTTGAAAGGGGGGTATTTGGAGAGATAGCTGACGTCGGGCATGGAAAGCTCCTTCAAGGTCCGGGAATGTTTTCAATTTTAGGTGGGTTCCCTAAAGACGCAAGGGCAAAAACCACGGGCCTATTTCGGCCCAACGATCATTTTCAGAAGAAACCATGCTTGATGGTGGGTGGGCCCCCGGGGGAAGGAGGGGTCGGCGGGTTGGGCCGGGGGGAAGACGGGGCGATCTGCATGGGGACCGGGGTCGGGGGAGCCGAGGAATCCTCCAACAACTCGTCGTCACCCGCGTGGGAACGGATCACTTCCACGGCTTCCAGGACCTGGGCCTCCTGTTCCACGCTCTGGGTGTCCATTTGGACGATGGCCTCGAGCACTTCCTGTTCGTCCAACACGTAGCCGTCCAGGGCGGAAGCGGGAAGGGGCATATCGGGCGAATAGACCGGTATCGCCGAGTCGTGGGTCTCCTCCGTGTAGGCCGCCGCGGGAGCCGGTTCTTCATCATGAATTTCGACCGGAGTTTCAGCGACAGGTTCGGGGACCGGTTCGGCCATGGGTTCCGGAACGGGCGTGGCCGTGTCAGGGACCGGTGGTGGGGGCACGGGTGTCACGGGCATGGGAGCGGGAGCTTGCATGGCCGAAAAGTCCACCACCGGTTTGGGGGCGGGCGGCGCGGCGGAAGGTGGAACGGGAGCGGGGGGAGGCACGGGGGGAGTGGACGGGGCTGGGGCCGTGGCGGCGGGCGGGGGAACCGCGGGAGGCGCCGCCGGCGCGGCCGCTGCAGAAGCTTGCCCTGAGTTGGCCGCAGGGGCCTGCCCTGAGCTAGTCGAAGGGTTCTTGGCGGCCTTGGCTTTGGCCAGGACCTGCCGCAAATGTTCCTTGGGGTCGGTGAATTTGACACCGCCCGCCGGGGCGGGTGCGGCCGAAGGTGCGGCCGCTTCGACCGGAGCCGGTGCGGCTTCGGAGACCGGGGCATCCTGCTTCTTCAGGTTGAGGGTCTTTTCCAGGTCCTCCAGGCTGATGTTCTTCAGTTTGGAGATGCGGGACTTGGCTTCGTCCACCATGGCGCCGGTCTCATGGATACGGACGAATTTCTCGTACTCGGCCACGGCCTTTTCCGTGATGCCCTTGTTCTCATAGACCTGGCCCAGGATGAAGTGGGCGTTGGCATAGCTGGGCTCCAATTCGATGGCGATGCGGTATTCCTTGATGGCCTGTTTGTAGAGGCGCAACTTGTCGTAGATGAGCCCCACGGTGTTGTGGATCTTGGCGCTTTGGGGATTGAGGGTGATGACCTGGCCGAAGGTCTCCAGGGCCTTTTGGAGGTCGCCCTTTCGTTCATAGGCGAAACCCATGGCCATGTAGGCGGCCTCGAAACGACCGTCCATGCGGACGGCTTCCTGGAAGGATTTGATGGCCTTGTCGTGCAGTTCCTGCTTGGCGTAGAGGGTGCCCATATCGAAGGCGACCTTGGCCTTGTTCTTTCCGGTCTTGGCCGACTCTTCCAGTTTCTTGAGGGCCAATTCCATGTTGCCTGTGGTGTCCTTATCGATGCCGAGGCGGTGGTAGGACTCGGCGTAGGAGGGGTCCAGTTCGACCGCGGTCTGGAAGACCTGCATGGCCTGGGAATATTGCCCGAGTTCGTAATAGACGTTCCCCAAGTTGTTGTAGAAGGCCGCCACCTTGGGATTGCGGGCGATGGCGTCCTCGAAGGTCTTGATGGCCTCCTTGAATTTCTCGGCGCGGGCCAGCATGAGCCCGAGGTTGTTCCAGGCCTCGGGGGAATTGTTGTCGATGGAAATGACCTTGCGGAAAAGCTGGACGGCGTCGTCGCTCTGGCCCATATCGGCGTAGATGAAGGCCTGGGCGGTGTAGGCTTCCTTATAGTTGGGATCGAGTTCGAGGGCTTTTTGGATCTCTTTAAGGGCTTTGGGCGTGTCGCCCTGTTCCGCGAGTTTCTGGGCGGATTGGACCAGTTCCTTTTTCTTCTCGTCCTTGCTGGCGAAGAGACCCATGGGTTTGGCCGTTTAACCTTATCGGATTTGGCGAAGGGGTGAGTGAACGGTCATTGTAGCCCCCGGGTTGGGCAAAAACAATGCGGCTCGGTCGTGGTCCGAAGAGCGGCCGGGCTTAGATCCGGGGGGAATCCCGGTGCCCAATTTCCACCTGGACATTGGGCATGGCGGCCAGGAATGGAGATCATCGAAGAGGGAAGGGTGGCTGGCCGCCGGGCATTCCGCTGGGCATGGAGCTCATTGGGTTCATCATCTGTTTGGGAATTCCACCCTTTTTCGCGAATTTCTTCATCAGGTCGAATTGTTTCAACAGCGTGTTCACTTCGCTGGGATGGGTCCCGCTGCCTTGGGCGATGCGGCGCTTGCGGGAACCGTCCAGCAATTGCGGGAAGAGACGCTCTTTCTCGGTCATGGAGAGGATGATGGCTTCCATGCGCTTGATCTGCTTCTCGTTGGGCGCGCCCTGGGCCATCTGACGCTTTTGGGCCGCGTCCCCGGGGAGCTTGTCGAGGATGTCCTGCATGGACCCCATCTTCCGGAGTTGGCGGATCTGGTCCAAAAGATGGGTCATGTTGAAGTCCCCGCCTTTGGCGGTCTTCTGCTTCTCGAATTGGGCCTGCCGGGCGACCTCCTCGGCCTTCTCGATGAGGGAGAGCATGTCGCCCATCCCCAGGATGCGGGAGGCCATGCGGTCCGGGTGGAAGGGTTCCAGCCCTTCCATCTTTTCACTGACCCCCATGAATTGGATGGGGACCCCGGTGACGGAGGTGATGGAAAGGATGGCTCCGCCCCGCGCGTCGCCATCGGCCTTGGTGAGCACCAGGCCGGTCAGTGGGAGCCGGGCATGGAAGGCGGTGGCCACGTTGACGGCGTTCTGGCCCGTCATGGCGTCCACGACCAGCAGGATGTTCGAGGGTTTGAGTTTTTCCCGGATGCCAGCGATCTCGTCCATCATCGCTTCATCGATCTGGAGGCGCCCTGCGGTGTCGAGGATGAGGATGTTGGCGTCGTTGGCCAGGCAGGTCTTGACCGCCCTTTGGCAGACTTGTAGGGCCGTCTCCTGCCCCTCGGGCGTGAAGCAAGGGACCCCGATCTCCTGGGCGAGCGTGGCCAACTGGTCCACGGCGGCGGGGCGCACCAGGTCGGCGGCCACCAGACCGGGTTTGCGCCCGTCCTTCTTGAGCCAGAGCGCCAGTTTGGCGGCGGTGGTGGTCTTGCCGGTCCCTTGCAGCCCGGCCAACAGGATCAGGGTCGGGGGCGCCGGGGCGAAACGCATCTTGGTGGCGTTCTTGTCCTTGGGGGTCAGCAGGTCGACCAGTTCCTCATTGACGATCTTGATGAGGACCTGACCCGGGGTGAGGCTCAAGGCCACTTCGCGGCCCAGGGCCTTGGCCTTGACCCTTTCCAGGAACAGTTTGGCCGTTTCCAGGTTGACGTCGGCCTCGAGCAGGGCCAAACGGACCTCGTTGAGGGCCTCCTCGATGTTCTGGTCGGTGAGCTTTCCTTGGCCGCGAAGGTCCTTGAAGACCTTCTGTATCTTTTCCGTGAAATTCTCGAACATGGACGACCTCGGGTTCTTTTTGGCCAAAGAGGCTGGGATCCATGGGATGACAGGCAAAAGGCCCACGGGCGGACGATTCTAAGGCCGTTCCCGGCAAAAAAAAAGCCGCCCCGGCGGGACTCCGGGGCGGCGAACGACCAGGTTCAGCGGATAAGGAACTGGGTTCCCAGGATATAGGTCGGGTCCACCTGCTGGACCCCGTTCAGGTTGGTGAGGAAAGGGACCTGGACCTTGGCGTAAAGGGCGGCGTCGCCGGTCACGTTCCAGGAGATCCCGGGGGTTAGGTCGATGACCGTCCCGCCCGTATTGCCGACAGGAACGATATTGCCCCCGTCATCCGCCGTATCCGCGTCGGCGTAACGCCCTTCCACCGCGAGCGAGGCCGCCCAATATTCGGAGAGGTCCAATTGCCCTTGGATGCCGCCCGTGAAAGCATTCCCGAAGGTGTATCGGTAGACCGGGGAATCGGGGTCGGAGGTTGTCGGGGTCGTCCGGACCAGCAGGTTGGCGTTCACGCTCAGGGTGAAGCCCTCCCAGGCCCGGTTGAGCAGAAGGCCGGTGTAGAAGCCGACGGCTCCGGTGCCCAATTGGGAATGGGTGTCCAGGCTGTCCCCGGTGATCAGCGAGGTGAAGTTGGTCCCGCCGGTCGGTAAATAGGTCCCGCCCGAGACCGCCACCCCCAGATGCTGCTTGGTCTTGAAGTCGGTGTCGCTGATGAAGAAATAACGGACACCCAACATCATGTCCCCGAAGCCGAAAGGGGTGCCTTCGTCCGGGCTGGCGTCGCCGGCCGAAAGGGCCCAGTATTTTTCGACCAAGGGCAGAAGGACGGTCAGGCTGAGGTTGTCCGTCGGGCTATAGCTCAAGGTCGTGTTCAAGTTGACCTGGCGGACGGACTCGGTCTGGGTGTCGTCGTCATCGCTCAGGGCGCTGGCCGTCAAATAAGCGCTCTCGAGGGTCAGGCGAAAACTGTTCGCCAGCGGGTGGGCGGTCCCGGCGGAAGCCAGGGGATCACCACAGCCGCAGACCGAACAGGCCTGGGCGACGGGGTGGATGAAAAGGGCCAAGAGGCCCATGAAAATGGAATGACGAAATGACATGATGTCTTCTCCTTTGATCATTGGATTGAAAGGCCGGTTTAAGGGAGAAGACAGGTGTTGGGTGGGGGGGTCAGGACCTCTTGGGCCGTGTCCGGCAGGAAAACGCAGGCGATGGGAAGGCGGGCGGGAACCAACGGAGGAGCGGGGAGGCGAAGGGTCGCCGGGAACCAACGATGTTGATCGAGGATCTCCAGGGAAGAGGAATCCCGGTCCCGGTGACAGCCCATGGGGAAAAGCCCGGGTTCCTTGGACGGGGAAAGGTCCTGGTGCGAATGGGGACGGCAACAGCAGACCGTCCCGCAGGTGCCTTTCATCCCGCAGGTCGCGCAAGAGGCCTTGTGGAAGGACGGGGCCGGTGCCGCGAGCAACAAAGGCTCCGCCAACAGGAAAAGGACCGCCAGGACCGAAAGGAGACGATGAAAGGACATGGACGCTAACCTATTCTTATTCTCTTGGGATTTCAATCCAGGATGGCTAGGTCCTTCGTCCTCTTGGGCATCCCCGGGATGGGTTATGCTGGATGAATAGCTTCGGGCCCCTGAGGGGTTACCGGAAAAGGAATCTTGTGATGGCTTCGCGCAGCAGCGAGGATCGGCCGACGCCGATCCTTTTCGAAAAAGCCTGGTCAGGTGAGCGCCTTTACTTCAAGGGCGACGACTATTTCCGCGATCTCCTGGCGGCCATCGGGCGCGCCCGTCGGTCCATCGAGATCGAGACCTATATTTTCGAGTCCGGGAACTTGGCGGACCGGATCATCCAAGCCCTCAAAAAGGCCCGAAGGCGGGGCGTCCGGGTCCAACTGATGGTGGATGGGGTCGGCTCGCCCGAATTCGCCGGACGTTACGGTCCGGAGCTAAAGGAAGCGGGGATCCCCTTCCGGGTCTATCGCTCCTGGCCGACCTTCTTCTCCTCGATCTTCCAACATTTCGATCCTTGGAAACCGTTCGCTTCGTTGCGTTACGCCTCCGCGCTCTTCAACCGTGGCAAGCACCGTGACCACCGCAAGCAATTCATCCTCGACGGCCAGGAGGTCTGGCTGGGGAGCTTCAATGTTTCCGATTGGCACCTGGAAAAGGTCAAGAAAGACCAAACCTGGAGGGACACGGGTTTGCGCCTTACCGGGGTGACCAGTCCGGTCTTTTCCCTGGCCTTCCAGGTGACCTGGCAGGATCCCTGGCCCCACCGCTTCCGCCGTTCCTTCCGCCGCTTCCTCATCGGTTGGCTGTCCCGGGATCTGCCGGAGACCCCCGTGCGCTTGACGGCCAGCCGAAAGCTCCGCCGCGCCTTCCGCTGGGAACTCCTGGGCCGGATGGAATTGGCGAGCGACCGGATCCGGGTCATGACCCCTTACTTCGTCCCCACGGGCCCGCTCCTGCGGGCTTTGGCCCTGGCGGCCCGCCGGGGATGCAAGGTCGAGCTCCTCTTGCCGGGACATTCGGACGTTCCCATCGTTCGCTGGGCCTCCTGGATCTTCTATCCCGCGTTGCTCAAGGCCGGTTGCCGGATCTTCGAATACCAGGGAAGGGTGCTGCACGCCAAAGGGCTCCAGATCGACGACTGGGTCCTGGTGGGTTCCAGCAACCTGGACCACCGTAGTCTTCGCAAGGACCTGGAAGTGAACGTCATCCTCCAGGAGCGGCATTCCCGGGCGGAATGGCGGGCCCAATGGGCGAAGGACCTCAAGGCTTGCCGGGAAGTGACCCGGAAGGACCTGGAGGCCCGGTCCTTATGGGCCCGGGCCCTTTCGGCGCTCTTCTTCCATTTCCGCTATTGGTTCTGAAAGAAAAGGGTTGTTCCAAGTTCAACGGCAGTAATTCAACTGGGCCGCCATGAGGGTCACGGAACTCGAACCCACGAAGGTCGCCGGGGCCGGACCGAGGGACGAAGGCAAGGCGCTCAAATTCCCCCCCGCATCCCCGAAATAATAAAAGAGGCGTCCGGCGGCCACATGGTAGCCCATGTCGATGGCATTGTTGGTCGGGGCCAAGGCGATCCAATAAGTGGTGCTTGCGGGTAAATAGAGCCTTTGGCCCGAAAGGTCGGTCAGGGCGATCTTGGTGGAGGTGGCGGAGGAGATGGAAAAACCGGCGGTGGAAAGAAGGGACTGGGGTTGGGAAGGCGATCCTCCGTCGTCCGAATAAAGGCCCACGAATCCCGACATGGCGCTGGTGAAGTTCCCGAAATAAAGGGTGACGTCCTTGACCTGGATGTCCGACCCCGAGGGGACGGTGACCGGGCTCAGATAGATCCGCTGGGCGGTGGCGATCAGGTCCGTGGCGAGGTAGGTCGATGGATTGGTGGTATTGTCCCTTACGCTGTCCCCGACCGGGGTGGTGACGGCGCAGGCCGTCGGGGTGGAGGTCGGGGTCGCCGTCGACGTGGGACTGTTCGTCGGGGTGTGGGTCGCCGTGGAGGTGGCCGTCCGGGTCGCGGTCCAAGTGGCGGTCGGGGTCGCGGTGTCGCTGGGGGTCGCCGTCAAGGTCGCCGTCGGGGTGGAGGTCGCGGTCAAGGTGGGGGTGAGGGTCGGGGTGAAAGTGGGAGTGCTTGTCGGGGTCCAAGTGTCGGTCGGCGTCGAGGTCGGAGTGGAAGTGGTGCTTTCTGTGGGGGTCTGGGTCGGTGAATCCGATGGGGTCGGGCTGGGCGTCCTCGAGACCGTTGCGGTGATCGAATTTGTGGGCGTGGAGGTCCGGCTGGGCGTGGAACTGGGCGGGGTCGCGGCCGCCCCTTGCGGGGCCGTGGGGCTATTGTTCCCGCAGGAACAACCGGTATGAACGGCCACGAAGGCCAGGATGGGAAGAAGGAATAGGTGCCGGAGGCGTAACATGGGTCATTATTTTCATTCCGGGTCCCTCCCCGAAGTAAAAAGGGCGTGAAAAAGGGCGAACCCTTTTCCCGAAAATCAATTTTGGGACGGGTCGGCTTTCGGGGAAGAAAGATCCGAAAAGTAGAAAAACAAACTTCATTAAAGCGCTGATATCCGCTATCTTATGCCCTCCTCGACGTCTTCTTACCCATTGATGGGCTTCATGGGGTAGCGGGAGAAGGTCTGACCCGTGGAAATAGCATGAAGCGCTTCCGACCCCCCTATTTCCAACCATTCGAAAATGAAAACGATGCAGGGCTTCGCATTCCATCCCTTTGCGGCCGGACCGCGCTCATCCCTGTTTCCAATAAAGGAAGGTTTATGGAAAGTTTCCAAGAACTGGGATTGCCCGAGTTCCTCGACAAGTCCCTGAGGCAGTTGAATTTCGAGAAGCCCACGCCGGTCCAGGCCGAAGCCATCCCGTCGGGACTCCAGGGAAAGGACGTCATCGCCTCCGCCCAGACGGGCACCGGAAAGACCGCCGCCTTCGGCATCCCGCTGTTGGTGTTCCTCCACAAGAACCCACAGAAGAACGCCCTCATCCTCACCCCGACCCGGGAACTGGCCATGCAGGTGGCCGGCGTCCTCCAGAAGCTGGCGGGGGGAGAACCCCTGGGGACCATCGCCCTCTTGATCGGGGGGGCCAACATGAACGCCCAATTCAACGCCCTCACCCGTAAACCCCGTTTGGTCATCGGCACCCCGGGACGAATCATCGACCATCTGAACCGAGGGTCCCTGGACCTCCATCACACCGGGTTCCTGGTGCTGGACGAGGCGGACCGCATGCTCGACATGGGTTTCGCTCCCCAGTTGGCCGAGATCCGTAAAAAGCTCACGGGCGAGCGCCAGACCCTGCTCTTTTCGGCCACCATCCCCGACGACATCCGGAAGGTGGCGGCGGAATACCTGAAGGACCCCGTGCGGGTCACCATCGGGTCCTCCACCCAGCCCGTGCCCAAGATCGCCCAGAAGGTCCTTTACACCACCGAGGCCAAGAAGCCCGAGGCCCTCTCCCAAGAATTGAAGGAACGGCAAGGTTCCGTGCTGGTCTTCCTGCGCACCCAGCGCCGGGTGGACCGGGTGACCCATAAGCTCAAGGAACAGGGCATCAAGGTCGGCAAGATCCATGGAGGCCGCACCCAGTCCCAGCGCAAGCAGGCCATCGAGCAGTTCAGCGACGGAAAATCCCTTGTCCTGGTGGCCACCGATATCGCGGCCCGGGGATTGGACATCCACCACATCGCCCACGTCATCAATTACGACCTGCCCCGCAACCCCGAGGATTACATCCACCGGGTCGGCCGCACCGCCCGCGCCGGCGCCGAGGGCGAGTCCCTTTGTTTCCTGACGTCCGAGGATAAAGAACTTTGGGGCAGGATCACCCGGCTGATGGGTGTGGCGCCGGCTTCCATTCCGGTCAAACCCTCGCCTTTCGGGTTCGAACAGCCCCGGGAACAGGCCCCGGCCCAGCCTCCCCGGCACGGACATCCGGGCCAGGCCCGTTCGGGCCAAGGCCGTCACCCATCACGTCCCCAGTCCGGACACCGGGCCCCCGGAGGACATTCGTCCCATGGGCGTCCCTCGACGGGCGGGCACTCGCCCGAACCGGGCAACCAGGCCCGTCCGCGCCACGACCACCCGGGCCAGCGCCACTTCGACCGCAATGGCCGTCCGGCCCAAGGCAGGCCCCAGAATTTCGGGGGGCGCCCCCAAGGCAATGGCCAGAACCGCTCCGGGCACCAGGACCACCGCCATCACCCGGGCCAGGGCCGTCCGGGCGGTCAGCGTTTTCAGGACCGTCCGAACAACCGTCCTTTCCAGGGGCAGCCCCGCGAGCAGCGGGAGGAGCAGGCACCATTCCGGGAGGACGAGGAACGGCAACCTTTGTCCAACGCCTCGCGCGATTGGACGCAAAAAGAGAACTTTTTCCAAAAACTGGGCCGGAAATTCCTTGGAAGCGGGGGACCGAACGATCATCGTCCCGCCCAGCATCAGAACCATTCCCAGGGCAAGAAGGAACATTTTTGGCAGGATGACAGTTGGGGCCAGCGCAGGGGCGGCCGGGGGCAGGGAGGCGACCGGCGCGATGACCGAGGGAGCCATGGCCATTTCGGACAGGGCCAAGGCCAGAACCGGCATCGCTCTTCCGACCACCGCCAGGGTGGCCACCGTTCCGGGGGCACGCGTCCCGAGGGGAATGGGAACCAGCGTCATGGGAACTTCCAAGGCGGGCACCGCCGGCCCTCGGGGGACTTCCACCGGGACCAGCGTTAGAGAGCGGTCGTGGATCCCCGGAAAGGCTTTTTCCGGGGGGATCGTCAGTCCCTGGACCGGCGAAGGGTGTTCTTGTCCCGGTGTTCGAAGACCTTGGGTTGTCCCTTGATCTGGATCCGTGTCACCTGCTCATAGGTGAAGGAATCCTCGTCGTGGAAATCGACCTTGATCTCGTATCCCAGGGTCTGGAATTCTTTGTCCAGGAAGGGGTTCGAACAGATCCCGAAGGTCTTGGACCCTAATTCGGCCTTCAAGGTGATGGTCTTGTCATCGGGCCCGGCCTGGCCACCGGCCAGCGCGGCGAACCCCCGGGGGATGGTCAGGGATTGCAGGACCTGCTTGGTCTTGGGGTCCCAGTGCCAGTAGCCGACCTGGTCGTGGAAAGGGAACTCCTCCCCGTGTCGGAAGACGATCTGGTGGTAACGGACCGTGTGCAGGGTCTGCTCGTGGTTCACCGCCGGGAGGATGTGGGTGAAGATGATCATCTCCCGGTATTTGTTGTTCTCGGTGCCCCGGTCGTCGGAAGGGGCGACGTCATCCCCCGTGGATCCCTCGAAGGTCCCCACCAGGCGGCGTAGGGGTCCCAGGTCCTGGATGTTCGGTTCGGTCATGATGCCCTCCTTAAATTTGACGGGAATAGGTTAACGGGACGGACGGTGTAAAAACCAGACCGGCGTCATAAAAGGCCCGAAGGTTTTAGGGGGTCCGGATGGCCTTGAAAGGAGTCCGGTCGGTGGCCGTCACGGTTTGATAGACCGCCATCAGGTCCTTGTACTGCTTTCCCAACTCAACGGTCCGGTCCTTGATCCCCATGGAGCGCTCATAGCTCAGGGCCCCGAATTGGACCCGGCTTTCGGCCGAGAACTCGGCGGTGGGGTTGGTGATGGCCACGTTCTTGGGCAGGTCCTGGACCTTGTAATGGGGCGGTAGTTCCAAAATGGCGTCGGTCTCCGAGTTGAAGTTCTGGGGGACCAGGACGGGAGTGCGGCGATTGTCCAAAAGGGGCGCGAAGAAATCCTCCACATCTTCGAAGACGACGGGGTAGAAGGTCATGCTGGCGTCCTGCCCCATCTTGGCGTAATGGGGGACCTGGAACTGGAAATGGATCTCCAGGGGCTTGGAAAGGTCCAGGTAATCCCCGAATCGGTATTGGGTCAGGACCACCCCGGGAAAGCGCCGGTCCAGGCCCCGGGTCACGATCTCGCGTCTTTTCGCGTCGGTCGTGGCGCGGAAGAACTGGCGCAAGGCCAGTTCCGAGGACCCGAAGGACCGGACGTCCACCGTGCAATCCAGGTCGCCCTTGGCGTTGAGGACCATCTTGACGTCCCGGTGGCGGCGGTGGTCCTTGACGCCGAAGGGCGGCGTCCTCTTCCAATTGAGGGGGGTCAGGACCGAAAGGGCGTTGCGGTCGAGCGCGCCCAAGGGCAACACCCCGGGTGCCGCCAGGGGTTCGGTGGGGTCCACCCAGAGGGTGTCCTTGCCCGACGGCACCGCCACCAGGACCCCGTCCATTTGGGAGAGGGCGGGCAGGTCCCCCAACATCTCGCCGCTTCCGGCCTGACGGTAGAGATAGACCTGGGAGTTGAACTTGAGGGTGCGCAGGGCCAGGGCCAGGAGCACGGCCATGTCGTGGGAGGTGCCCTTTCCGCTGTCGATGATCTCGCTCACCGGGCGGTCCGGGTCGAGATAGACGGGGAGCCCGGTGTCCACCCAGGAGACCTTCCGTTCAATGGTCCTTTTCACGTCGGCCACCCGGTCCGCCAGGGCCATGGAGGTGTCCCCTCCCGCCTCGCCGATCAATTCCAAGACCTGGGTCTTGTCCCCGTCGAGGAAGGCCTTGATGCGGCGGCGATAGGGCATCATCGCCTCCTCCCAGCTTTTGTTCAGGGTGAAGGCGGTCAGGGGCACCAGGTCCTGCAGATTGGGCTGGAAGCTCTCGGAGGGGACCGGGTCGATGGGGCCCAGTGAGAAGTGGACGGTCTTTTCCTTGCCCCGCTCCACCTTCGGGTCGTCCACCACCATTTGGGAGGGGATCCTTTGGCGCGAACCGAAGAGCTCCAGGTTCGGGGGGATGGTCATGGAAAGCTCCCGGCC
>DASZRK010000071.1 GCA_035549195.1 bacterium | reverse complement strand
AAAGCCCCCCGGCCGCCGCGCCCAGGAAAGCGTCGTAGCGGTGCAGCAGGAGGGCGGCCAGGGCGAGGGCCCCCGAAACGGTCAGGGTCAAGGGGATGACAAGCCGCAGGGGCTGGGGCATGGGACCCTTCATGGTCTTGGGGGCTTCCGGGCATTGAGTTTCTTGAGGTCCTCCACCAGGACGCGGTAGCCCGCCGCGATCCCCAGCAAGAGCCCGACAATGACCACCCAATCCCCCACTCCCAGGTAATGGTTCAGGAGCCAGCCGATCCCGACACCGGCGAAGTTGCACAGCACGAAGTTCAGTCCGAGGGTGGAGAGTCGTAGGAGATCGGCGCCGGCGGATAATTTTCCCTTGTCCATTGTCCCTCCTTCCCGATGTGGAAGGCCGCCTTGATATAGACGTCCTCGGGGGCGAGGAGCCCCTCCACCTTGGAGCGGTCCTCCTTCACGATCACCACCCCCAGGCCGCAATCGTCCCGGATGTCCCGGGGCCGGGGGATCAGCTTGAAGCGCATCCGGTTGCCCTTGAGGATGGAATCGGCGTGCATGGTCTCATGGGTGGTGTGGAAAAGCAGGACGAAATGCCGCTCGTCCAGGTCCAGGCGCCCCGGGGAAGTGGATGGGGTCATGGGATCCAGGGGTCCTTCCGGATCAGGTCGACCCGGGGAAGTTGAAATCCTTCGGGGAGAGGTTGGAAAGGAACTTCTTGAACTCGGTCATCTCTTCCTTGTACTTCTCCTTGTCCACGATGGTGGCGTTCACCACCACCTTTTCCGCCACGAAGATGGGGGCCCCGGTGCGCAAAGCCAGCGCGATGGCGTCCGAGGGTCGGGCGTCGATCTCCATCTTCTCGGGCGAATCGGGGGTTTCCAGGAAGACCCGGGCGAAGAAGGTGTTCTGCTGGATGTCGTTGACCAGCACCTTGGCCACCTTGGCGCCCAGGGCGTCGATGACGTTCTTGAGCAGGTCGTGGGTCATGGGCCGGGGGATGTTCTGTTCCTGCAACTGGATGAAGATGGCGGTGGCCTCCGCCACCCCGATGGGGATGGGCAGGTAGCGCTTCTCATCGTCATCGGTCAGGATCACCATGGGCACCTTGAGCCCCGGGTCCACCGCGATGCCCCGCACTTTCATTTCGATCATTGGGGATGCTTCCCGCTGGCGTCGAAATCCGCCGGGGAGAGGTTCTCCAGGGATTTCTTGAAGGCCTTCAGTTCCTTCTTGTTCTTCTCTTTGTCCCGGATGACCACCCCGGGGGCCACGACGACCTTCTCGGCCACGAAGATGGGGGCTCCGGCGCGAAGGGCCAGGGCGATGGCGTCCGAAGGCCGGGCATCCAGGTCCAGGCGGTCGCCCGTCCCGGGGTTCTCCAGGAAGAGCCGGGCATAGAAGGTGTTCTGGGACAGGTCGTTGATGAGCACCTTGACCAGGCGGCTGCCCAAAAGGTCCATCACCCCCCGGATCAGGTCATGGGTCATGGGCCGGGCCGGGGTCTGGTCGTTCAACTGGCTGAAGATGGAAGTGGCCTCGGGGACGCCGATCAGGATGGGCAGGCAGACCTTCTCCTCGGCGTCGGTGAGGACGACCATGGGCTGCTTGCACTCCTGGTCGATGGCGATCCCGCGGACCTTGACCTCGATCATCGAAAAGGCTCCTCGAAAGGATTACGGCTTCTATCCCAAAGATAAGGAAACACGGACAAAAAGGAAGAGGGTAGGCAGACCCGAAAGGCAGGCGTGGAATGGATGTCGGATAAGGGGATTATATACCCTCGAAAGGCCGCACTTTCAACGAAGGAGAAAAAAGATTTAAAGGGAATAATTTTTCCCTTTCCATTTTCAGGAACTTCCCTTTTCCTTCCGGAGGTCCTCTTCACCGAAGACCTGGGCCTCGAAAGCCATCAACTTGACGCCGCCCATCCAGGCGTCCGGCGGAAGGCCCGCCTTCACGCAAGTCTGTTCCAGGAACGTCTTGGCGTCCCAGCCGTATTCCATCGCCACCTGGGGCAAGAGGAGCCCCGAGCGGTTCCCCTTGGCCACGATCAGGCCGTGGACGCCCACCTTGATCTTGGAGGCCTCGATCTCCTTGGGGACGGTCAGCACCGAGATCTCCAGGGAGACGTGGGCCATCTCTTCCGCGCGCAAGGGCGGGAACCGCGGGTCGTGGAAGGCCGCGCTGACCGAAGCCTCCTGCACCGCCTCGGCCAGCGGCTCGACCGGATAAGGGAAGCCGATGCAGCCCCGCAGGCCGTCCAGCCAGAGGGTCACGAAGACGCCCCGCTTCTCCCGCAGGCGCGGCGACAAGGTATCCACCGTCGGCAGGCGGCGCCCCTTCTCCAGGGTGGAGAGGATGGAGTGACGGGCCAGCTCCAGCAGGAGCTTCTGCTCCTGTTTTGTGATCGCTTCCTTCGGGTTCATTTTCCGTCCTTGGTCGCCCGGCTGAAGGCCACCGCCGCGTAACCCACCACCCGCTTGCGGTCGCCCGTCACATCGCCCGAGTTGCGGTATTTCAACAAACGGACCTGCCCCGCGCCGCGGGCCTTGCAGTAGCGAAGCAGCACCTGGACCGGCTCCCGGCCGCAATGGGTGCAATGATAGTCCCGGTATCCCCGGCCCATGATGTCGCCGTCCACACCTTCCACCCGCCCCTCGTCCCCGGTCAAAAGGGCCTCCAGGAACTCATGGTCCGCCTTCGACGCCGTCGCTTGGTCGGGGTAATGGGAAAGGTCCGAGGAGGCCACGAAGAGGAAATCCTTCTTCTGGGCGAGGGCCAGGAGCGCGCGGGTCAGGGGTTCCACCGCTTCCCGGGTCCCCTGCCCCATGACCAGGGGCACCACCTGGGCTTCGGGGAAGTAATGCCTGATCAGCGGCAGGTGGACCTCGACCGAATGTTCGCGGGCGAAGGCGGGCGGCACCTCGGCGATATGGTCGTCCTGCTCCATCAGGAACCGGGCCGCCTCCTGGTCCACCGCAAGGTCGCCCAAGGGGGTCTCCACCACTTCCCCCGCGAAAAGGGACACTCCCCGGAAAGCCAGGTAATGGCTGGGCCCGGCCACCACCAGGGTCTTGGGGGCCCTCTCCAAGGTCCGGTAACCCAGGGCCGCCAGGGCCCCCGAGTACATATATCCGGCATGGGGCAGGAGCAGTCCGACCGGCTCCCCCTTCAGGGGCCCATCCGGCGTCTCCTTCTCGAACTCTTTAAAGAAGGTTTGGAGTTCCTTGGGACGGTCAGGGTAAAAGGCCCCTGCCACCACGGGTCGAAGTCTCATGGGAACACTATAAAAGGAGGGGCTTGGGCGGAACAGGGGGCCGGTCATAAGCCCGGCACCGGCTCAAGCGCTATGCAGGACCTTGGAGATCTTGTCGCGGGTATAGGGCCAGGCCCCATCGGGGAGGACGGCCATGGACCCGGCGGTGAACATGGAGGTTTCCAGGGGCACCCAGGACTTGCAGCCCTCGTAGGCGGGCTTCAAGGGCAGGTCCATGGGGACCGGAAGGGTATAGGCCCGGACGATGAAGACGTAAACACCCTGCCAATCGCCGTAGTGGAAGCGTTGTTCGATGGCCTCGTCGCTCATGACCGTGAAAGGGATGAGCCTCTTGCAGGCTTCCCAGTCGGTGACCTTTTCCACGCGGTCCACCACCGCGTAGAGGCGGAAGTG
>DASZRK010000070.1 GCA_035549195.1 bacterium | reverse complement strand
GAGCGGCCTGGCCAGCGGCATCTACCTGGTGCCCACCGACCTCTATGACCTACAGGGCCGGTTCGTCCAAAAACAGATCGCCAAGATCATGGTCCTCAAGTAACGCGACCCTCACCGTCCCATCGAACGGCTTAAGTCCTCAGCTTCCCGGACCAGGGGAGCCCCCGGCTGGAGTTTCGCACGCAGGATGCGCAGGGCTTCGGTCACATTATCCCCAGCTTCCTTATCTTCTTTGGCGCCCTTCTGGGCCCGGGCCAGATCCATCAAGGCCAGGGCCAGGCGTGGGTTGTCGGTCCCATAGGAATCCTGACAGGTCTTGAGGGTCCGGTTCCCGATCTCTTCGGCTTCCTTGAAACGCCCCAGGCTCAAATAAGCGCGCTCCAGTTTCCGGGCGTAGTCCAGGATGGAGTATCCGAAAAAGCTCCCAACGAACTTTTGATAGAGGGAAAGGGCCGCTTCGTAGGAAGCCCGGGCCTTCTCTTGGGCTCCGCGGATCTCCCAGAGGCGTCCTTGGCTTTCCAGGGTGTCGGCCAATTCAATGGAACCTTCGGGGAGCTTCCGGGCGAGTTCAAGGGCCTTTTCCAGGGAACCCTGGGCTTCAGGAAAGCGCTTCAGGAGGGTTTGCGCGCGGGAGAGGGCGGTGAGAAGACCGATCTCCAATTTGGGATCGGAGGGGGAGAGTCGGCCGCAAAGACCGCGGGCCTTGACCAACAGGGTCAGGGCGCCGGTCGGGTCGTTCAGATCCTTTTTGGCTTCGGCTAGGAGTTCGAGGCCTTGGATCTTCTGTATGTCATGGCCGGTCCCCTTCGCATCCTCCAAAGCTTCCAGGCCCTTTTGGCCCCAGTAAAGGGCATCCGCCGGACGTCCCTGGTCCAGGTAGAGGGCGCAAAGGGAGAAGAGGGTCTGGGGATAAAGAGGGTCTTCCAGGCGCCGGTTCCTTTGTAGCAGGGCCAAGCACCATTGGAGCGAACCTTCGGCTTCCTCATAAAGGCCCAAGGTCCTCTCCAAGGCGGCGTTATCCAAAAGGTAGGGACAAAGGGAAGGATGGGTGGGCCCCAGGCGTTCTTCCGCCAAGTGGACGGCGTTCTTCGAGGAGGCCAAGGCGTCGGCGAGATAGCCGTTGCGGGCCCGATCGACGGCAGTGGAACGAGCGACATTCAAGGCGTCCTGGGAATCCATCCGGGCCGTTTGTCCCAGGACGGTCCCGGCCAAGGCGAAGGACCCCACAAGGGCCAGCGTAACGGGGATCCTCATGGTTCCAGTGCCTTGCGAAGGAGATCGGGGGTGGGCACGGCCAAGGTGGAGGGAAGGGTGGGACTGGGGCTTTCCGGACCCGTCAAGATGACGTTGGCATCCCGCTCAAAGAGATCGATCCAGGTCTTCCCGCCGTCGGTCGAATAGGCCTCCCGGGAAAGATGGGCGCCCCCATCGAAGGTCAGTTCATCCCCATTGGCAAGCCCCCCGCTGGTCCTCAGGTCCGAGATCACGTAGCAATCCTGGCAACCGGGAGCTTGGTCCGAGGGACGGCCCGCATCGGTCTGGAAGACCACGTAGCGGCATTCGGGCGGGAAGCTTTGGGGATTGTCTTCCTTCTTGAACTTGAAGGAATGCCATTGGAAATCCCGGCCGATCTCCCCGGGCTGGAAGGCATGTCCGGAAAAGCCAAGGAAAGTTTTGTGTTGGATATATTGGTGGATATAAACCCGGTAATTCAGGGGAGAGGCCGGGTTGCCGACCTTGCGGACCCGCAGGCGGACGCCTGTCGCATTGAATCCGTAATGGGGATGAAGGCATTCGGATTGGAGCAGGTCGTCCGACGGATCGCCCGGAGTTCCGTTGCCGTGGATCGGTATCTCGCCGGCCGTATCGTAAGGCGCCCCTTGGGCCTTGAAACCGGCCCCGTAAAGGGCGAAAAGCGGTTGTCGGCCCAGGGTCTTCCAATGACCCTTCTCCAGGACCAAGAGGTCCAGTTTGGGATCCTTTTTTTCATCTTGGGGATCGAACCCGTTCAGGGTGTCGCCATAGCCCAAACTAACAAAATGGTCGGGATCCGCCGTGGAGACCTTATGGTGTCCGCCACGGAATTGGTCGATCTCGAAGACCAAGTGGTAGACATGGCCTTCGAGCAGGGGAAGGTTATTGAAGGGGACGTTCTTCCATCCATTGGATCCGGGAACCAGGAACGAGGAACCCAGGGTGACGGTCGAAGGTTGACCGCCAAGATCGTCTTGCACACTGACCTTTAAGGAAACCAGGTCTTTCGCGGGACCCTCGAGGAAGGAAACACCCAGCAGGTCCATGTCCTCGCGGGCGGTGAAGCGGATGGACACCTTCTTCTCCGGGTCGTCCAGGTTCAAATAGGAGACTTGGTCAAGAAGGAAGTGGCATCCGAAATCGGCCAAGGCTGGGGCGGCAAAGGAGAGGGTTAGAAGGAACCAACCCCAAGTTCTGGATCGCATGGTCACCTCATGAAAGTGGGCCAATCATAGCACCCTGGTTTTGACGCCAGGGGGCCGGTCTGGGTTGGCCGCAAAATCGCCTGGAATTGGTCGTAAAGAAAGCCCTTTTTCTTTAAGGGAAACCGTTTGGCATTTTTTCGTTAAATGGGCTTACTTTTTCGATAAAGTTAAATGGTATATTAAGAGCGACAAGGGTATGGATTCCCTTGATTCTTGTTCCTTTCAACGCTTTCAGGGCCTTTCGCCGTCATCGTTTCAAGGTTTCGAAAGGCTAAAGACATAAAGACAACGCCATGTCGCCAAGTTCCCGAAATCGTTTTTTCAAGAAAACAATTTCGGGTCAAGGTTTTAGTCCGGATATTTAACCGGTTCGATGGAACGAACGGAGACGAATGCAGAAGATAGCCGCTTCCCCCATCCAGCGCCTTTTTTGTGCTAAGTCCCTTTGGCTTTGTTCGTTCCTCATTCTCCTGATCCCTTCCCAAAGGCTCCTGGCCCAGGTCACCTATACCAGTTGCCCTTCCGGAAACCCGGCGCCGGGTTATTCCCAGACCCAAAAAATGATCGCCGAAGGTTACGGTCTTGATTACGTAATGGTCGGTGGTACCTGTGGGGCTCCTTTGAGCGTGACGCTCCCCGCGGGCGCGGTCCCGGTCACGGCTTTCCTTTATGTGGAATACACGAACGGCGCCTATGTGGCGGGCAATACTTCCGCCGTCAATTTCAACGGACATACGACCCCGGCAGGGACCCTGGCCGGGGCCCCGGTCAGTTATGTGGGATGGACCCAGACTTGGTACAACGTGCGTTATGGGCTCAATCCCTCTTGGATCACCGGCGGCGGCGGTAGCGGCAGTTTGACCACCTATACCACCAGTTCCTTTCCCGATTCCTGTCAGGGGCAATCCCTGATGGTGCTTTACACCGATCCAGCCCAAGCCTCCACCGACAACGTGGTGGCCATCGCCGACGGCAATAACGTCTGGCACATTGAGGAGAACGAACTCATCGTTTATGGGGCCGCCCCACCGGATTCGGACCTGAACTGGTCCTGCCTGGGTCTCAGTTGCTCCAATTCCAGCCTGAAGATCTCCGCTGCGGGGGGGCGCAATAGTTGCAACGATTCCAAGGTCACCGATAACCGGGATCAGATCGAACCTTGGGGATCGGGACCGGTGACCAATCCCGGCCATGGAAATCCGGGTGGCCCCCCGATCTGGAGCGGTCCTCCCGGGGTGCTCAATTGCGGCGGAACCAATCAGACGGGGGATTATGACCGCACCTATAACTTGGGGACGAACTTCAACAGCGGTGCCACCAGTTTCGAGTGGGGGATGTACATCGGAACTCAGAACGCCAAGGCGACCTTTTGGCAACAGGCGGTGGCTTCCCAATACCGTTGCAATCCCACCCAGCAGTGCTCGGTGACCACCAATTTCAACCAGTCCTTTATTCCTTCGGGGTGGCAGGTGGGAAGCGTGACATTCGGACAAGGGAACTGGGGGGAAAGCGGTGGATCGGTCTCCTTCGCCGGGGGCTGCAATGGAAAGAACAACTTCCTGATCAACAACACCGTCAGCAACGCCCCGGGCACCCTTCAGGTCTCCATGTGTGAGAACGTCAACGGCGGGAATTTCGGGGGTTTGGTGTTCGAATATGACCTGATCACGGGGAACGGCTATGGCCTGCAGTTCTTCAATAACGGGGCCAGCAATCCCGGGACGCTCTATTGGGTCAAATACACGGGCGGGTCCCCTTCCACGCAGAACACCACTGGCCTGCCGAATGGGGCGTTGAATGGATGCCCCTATTGGGTGGAGGTGGACATCACGGCTTCCTGTCAATACATCGTTAAGATCGCCACTACCCAGGCGGGTCTAAGTTCCGCTTCCGCCGCTGCGACCTATTCCGGATCCTCCTGTAGCAACGGATATATGGGCCTTTCGGCCAACAACTGCCAGAATTCCAAATACCAGACATTCCAATTCACCGGTAATTGCACTACCCCGACCCCTACCCCGACCAACACCCCGACCCGGACCAATACTCCCACCCTGACCCCGACGCCCACCCCGACCCGGACCAACACCACCACCTCCACGGCCACATCCTCCGCCACCTCGACCAGTACTTCGACCTATACCACCACCTCGACCGCGACCGCCACGGCGACCAGGACCAACACCACCACCTCCACGGCCACATCCTCCGCCACCTCCACTAGTACTTCGACCTATACCACCACCTCGACCGCGACCTCTACGGCCACCCGAACCAACACCACCACTTCGACGGCGACTTCTTCCGCCACCTCCACCAGCACCTCGACCTATACCACGACTTCGACCACGACCGCCACGGCGACCAGGACCAACACCACCACCTCGACCGCGACCTCCACTAGTACTTCGACGGACACCACCACTTCCACGGCGACACAGACGGCCACTGCAACGGCGACTCGGACCAATACCACCACTTCGACAGCTACTTCCACGGCCACCCGGACGAACACCGCTACTTTCACAGCCACCTCGACCAACACCACTACCTCTACCGCGACCCAGACCCCCACCGCTACGGCGACCAAGACCAATACGACCACTTCCACAGCCACTTCGACCGCGACCGATACCAATACGGCAACCTTCACTGCCACAGCCACCCGCACCAATACCCCAACCAACACGTTCACCTTGGTCTTCACGGCCACGCCGACCAGTACCCCGACGAACACCAATAGCGCCACTTCCACGGCGACCAACACGGCCACCGCCACCTCGACCAACACTCATACCGCTACTTCGACCGCGACCAATACGACCACGAACAGCCCAACCAAAACCCCGACCAATACCTTTACCCTGGTCTTTACAGCCACCCCGACGAACACGGCCACTTTGACCGCGACGAATACCGCCACCCATACTCATACGGCCACTTCAACGCCTACCAATAGTGCCACGAATACTGCGACCAATACCCGCACGAATACCCCGACCAGCACGGACACCCCGACTTCGACGGCGACCCGGACCCCGACTTTGACCCCTACCGATACCTACGTGAACACTCCCACGAACACTGCGACGGCTACGGCGACCCGCACTCCGACCAATACCTTTACACCTTCCAATACTCCCACGTTCACGCCGACCTATACGCCCACCCTAACTCCCACGGATACCTGGACCCCGATCTTTACCTTTACCCCGACCAGCACCCCTACCGATACAGCTACTCGGACCTGGACCAATACCTTCACTCCTTCCTCCACTCCCACGAATACCGCGACGGCCACGGCGACCCGCACGCCCACGAACACCCACACCGTCACCAACACGCCCACCCCAACGGCCAGCGATACGCCCACCCGTACGCCCACGGACACCTGGACCCCTGTGTTCACCTACACCCCCACCAACACCCCGACCAAC
>DASZRK010000069.1 GCA_035549195.1 bacterium | reverse complement strand
TATCGTGGATGTCCTTGTCCACCAGCAGGGAAGAGATCCTGTTCTCGAGGGTGTAACCGATCTCCAAGGCTTCCCCCGCTTCCAGGTCGGGCAGCTTCAAGGAGGTGATGGAGGAAAGGCTCTTGGGCAGGTTCTCCAGGGGCGGGACCCATTGGGCCCGGGGTTGGGGATCCACCGGCTTGAAGTTCCCGGTGTCGTCCATGTGGTAGAGCTTGAGGGTATCCACGTTCAGGACCTGGGAGTCCTTGTTGATGGTGGCGAGCAGGGGCAGGGGATGGTCCGGTTTGACCCGGGTGGCGTAAAGCAGGTGGATCTTGACCCGGAGGCCCTTGTCGGGGCGCCATTCCACGTCCGCCTTGTCCATCAAGTCCAGGTCTTTGGGGCCATTGGGCGCGGCGAACTGGCTGGCGGCCCTGGAAAGCATGGCCTCCATGGGGTCCGTGGGAGTGGATCCGGCGCCGGGCTTGACCGAAGGTTCCGTCGCGCAGCCGGAAATCAGAAGGACACCCAAGAGGATCCACCACGAAGAAACGAAGGGGGCGAAGAGGAACCTTGAAAGTTCATTTGAGAAGTTTTTGTGATCGATAATGAGATGGCCCTTTTTCGCGGTCTTCGCGTCTTCGCGGTAAAACATTCTTTAGTTCTTGTTCCCGGCGGTCTTGAGCTGGCGCACCGCCTCGGCCATGTCGGGCGCCTTGAAGATGGCGGTGGCGGCGATGAGGAGGTTGGCCCCGGCCTCGACCACCTGGGGCGCCGTTTTGGGGGAGATGCCCCCGTCCACCGCGATCTCGGGCGAGAAACCCTGCTCCCCGCACCATTTTGAGAAGCGGGCGATCTTGGGCACCACATCCGGGATGAAAGATTGGCCGGAAAAACCGGGCCAAACGGACATGAAGAGCACGTAGTCCAGGTCCTTCACGAAGGGCTTGATCACCTCCTCGGAAGTGCCCGGGTTCAGGACCATGCCGGCCTTGCAGCCGTCCTGGCGGATGAGGTGGATGGTGGAGACCGGGTTCTCGATGGCCTCGGCGTGGAAGAGGATGTAACCGGCGCCCGCCTTGATGAAGTCGGGGATGTACTTGTCCGCGTTCTCGATCATGAGGTGGGCGTCCATGGGGACCTTGACCTTGCCCTTGAGGGAGGCCAGGACCGGGGCCCCGAAGGTGATGTTGGGCACGAAGTGGCCGTCCATGACGTCCATGTGGAGCATGTCCACGCCCGCGGCCTCGGCTTTGCGGCAGGCGTCCAAAAGATTGCCGAAATCGGCGGAAAGGATGGATGCGGAGACCTTGATGGGTTTCATGACGCCTCTTCCTTTGAAAGTCCGTTCATATTAAACAAAAACGACCTTATAACCTAGGGTCTGTCCAACCGGTCGGGCCAAGCCTAGAATGTTGCCATGTTCCTTCGCTCCATTCTTCTCGGCATCCTCCTCGGGCTCCCGGTCCGCATCCTGGCGGACACCCACACGGACACCGCTTCCCGTTTCCCCGCCCAATACATCCTGGATAGCATCCAAGGCAAGGTCCAGGTGCGCTCGAAAGGCGTCACGGTCCTGGAGGACGCCAAGGAGGACCAGGTCGTGCTGGAAGGGGACACGATCCTGACGGGTCCCGACTCCAAGGTTTCCCTCGTGCTCAATACCATGACCATGACCCAGATCGGCGAGAAAAGCCAGGTCACGGTGGGGAAACTGGTGAAAAAGGGGACTTCCGGCTTCCTGAGCCGCTTAAAGCTGTCCTTCGGAAAGATCCTTTCCCAGGTGGAGAAATTGGCGACCAGCCACTCGTCCTTCGAGATCGAGGCGGGAGGCGTGGTTTGCGGCGTGCGCGGGACCGCCTTCGAGGTCTCGGTGGAAGGCAGCCAGGTCACGGACAGCACCTTTGAGGGCTCGGTGGAGATGAAGAACGGCCCCCAGTCCCGGATGGTGGACGCGGACCATCACTCGGAGTTCGACGGGGACCGGAAGGAATTCCTCCGGCAACGGCTCGTCACCGACCGGGAGCGGGAACGTTACCAGAATTGGAAGAGGTTCCGGGACCTAGCGGTCCGCCGCCAGAAGGAAAGGGAACAGGCCTTGCGGTCCTTCGAGTCGCTCGACAAGCCCGAACGGGACCAATTGTGGGAAGGGCTGGACCAGGTGCGGGCCCGCGACCGGTTCATGATCCTGCGGCGGATCATGCGGGAGGGCAACCTGAGAGACCGCCGCCGGATCCTGGACGAGTCGGTCCACTCGCGGGTCGATGCGGTCGGGAACCGGGAGAGGCTGAGGGAGAAGGCGGCCGAGGAGCGTGAGCGGAACTTGAGGAAGCTGAAGAAGGACTGATAGAGCCCGAACCTTCCGGAAACAAAAAAGCCCGGCTTTTGGCCGGGCTTTTTTGTTTTGCGAAGAGGCAGGTTTACTTGGAGACGCTGACCGTCTGCCCGTAGACCGAGACCGTGCCGGTGATGATGTTCAGGAGCACGTCGATGAAGGACATCTGGGACTTGACCGTGTAGTTGTTGGTCAGGCCCTTTTCCAGCGCCATCTTCTCGCCGTCCACTTGGTTCAAGGGCACCAAACCCCAGAGGATGTACCATTGGCGGTTGGCGGTGACCTGAGAGCCCGAGCCGCCGTTCCCCACCGTATGTTCCAGGGTCATGCAACCGTCCAGGGAAATGGACAAAAAGGCGAGGCAGGCGAGCATCCGAAAGGTCTTTTTCATGCTTCCTCCGTTCAGGGGTTTCCGAGACGACGTCATTATAGGAGCGGACCCGGGGAACGGTAGGGATTATTTGTCAGGAAAGATGGGCCACTCCAGGGAGGCGATGGAGGCTTCCAAGGTCCTGGCCTTCTCATGGTAATGGTCCTTGTCCAAGGAATAGGCCACTTGGAGGAAGGACCCCGGTTGGTCGAAGACCAGCAGTTGGAGCACCACATCCCGCCCCCGCTCGGCCAGTAGTTGAAGGCAGACGTAGTTCCGGAACCGGAACATATCGGTCCCGATGATCCGGCCCATGCCTTTCTTCCGGACCGCTCCCAGGTAGTCACCCCGGAACCGGCTGAGGCTTTCCAAGGTCAGGACGGCCGGTCCCCCTTGGATGAGGCCGATGGTCAGGGAATCGGCGTTCTTGGGGTCCTGGAAGGAGAGCGGGAACTGAAGGGACCTGTCCGCGCCCTTGTAGGTCTTTTTCCGCCAACCGGCGGGCGGCCGCAGCGCGTAAAAGGCTTCCGTTTGGGGAACACTGGGACCCAAGAGCCCTTCGCCGGAAGTTTCGGGGCGGAAGTCCATGGATTCCAACCCGCGTTTCACGGCGGATTGGGCGTGGGACGGCTGGACAGTTGAAAAGGCGGCCAAGAGAAAGGCGAAAGAGAAGAGGCGGGACCTATTCAATGGGGATCTCTTTGACGAATTCCTGGTTCAGGTAGATCTGGGCGCTGGCCTTGCCCTTGACGCTGACACCGAGCTCCACGTGGTCCTTGGGCGACTCCATGCGGTTGTAGATGGTCCTCGTCCCCGAGATGTCCAGGATGTCGATCTGGAGCCGTTTGGGGCTCCCCTCGGGCATGTCGAAGGCCACCTTGGCGTAGCGGGGCGTTCCGGCATCGCTCTTGCCGCTGATGACGAAGGAGACCATGCCCTTGCGTTGGACCTTGGTCCCGGGGGCGGGGGTCTGGGACAGGATGATCTCCGTCTCCATATCGTCGTGAACCTCGGTGGTGATCTTGTCGATGATGATGCCGGCCGGCCGGAGGATCTTGAAGGCCCGCTCCAGGGGTTTCTTCTCCAGGTTGGGCATCACATAGGCCGGGTCCGGGATCCCGTTGGAGACCAGGGCGTTGACGTTCGTATAGGAGTCCACCACCTCGCCCGGCGCCGGGTATTGTCCCAGCACCTGGTCACGGGCTTCCGGGGAGTTCATGAGCGACTCCTTGCCCAACCGCAGATGGGCCCCGGCCAGGGCGATCACGGCCTGGGGCAAGGACATGCCGGACAGGGCCGGCACCTTCACCATGGGGTTGCCCTTACTCAGGACCAGTTCCACCGCTTGTCCCCGCTTCATATAAGAATTGGCCTTGGGGTTCTGGAAACAGACCAGGCCCTTGGGAACGTGCTCGTCGTAGATGCTCTTGATGACCTTGGCGGTGAGGCCCTTGGCCGAAAGGGCGCTTTGGGCCTGGGACTGGTCCATCCCGATGACCTTGGGCACGATGAGGGGCTGATGGAACTGGGTGTAGAGCTTGGCCGCGGAGGCGGCCAGGAACATCACCAGGGTAAAGAGCCCCAGCAGGCGGAGGGCCCGGAGGGTCAATTTCCTTTCTTCGGGCGGGAGTTGGAATCGGTTTTCGAGCCAGGTCATCTCAGGCCTTTCCCAGGGACGTGGTGTTCTCGAACCCCAGTTGGCCGCAGGCGGCGGCGATGTCCACGCCCTTGCGCTCCCTCAGGAAAACCCGCATCTTTTTGGCCTTGAGCATCCCCTTGAAGGCCTCCACGTCGCTTTCCTCGGGGGCCTCGAAGGGCAGGGTGGGCACCGGATTGTAACGGATAAGGTTCACCTTGCAGAGCAGGTCCTTGCAGTAGGAAGCCAGCTTTTGGGCGTCCGCGGGCCGGTCGTTGACCCCCTTCAAGAGGATGTATTCCAGGGTGACCGGCAGGCGGCGGGCATAGGTGTATTTGCGCATGGCCTTCCAGAGCCGGTCCAGGGGGTTGGAGCGGTTGATGGGCATGAGGCGGCTGCGGATCTCGTCGTCGGCGCTGTGGAGCGACACCGCCAGGGAGACCGGCCAGTCGTCCTTGGTGAAACGCTCGATCTTCTCGATGAGTCCCGAGGTGGAAAGGGTGATGCGGCGCCGCCCCAGGTTGAGCCCCTCGGGCTCGTGGAGGATGCGCATGGCCTTCTCGGTGTTCTCGTAATTGTCCATGGGCTCGCCCATGCCCATGACCACCACGTTGTTGAACCTTACCCCCGAATCGCGTTCCATGCCCAGGATCTGGGCCACGATCTGGGCGGCGGTCAGGTCCCGCTGGAACTTGGGCACCCCGGTGGCGCAGAAGGTGCACTTCATCTTGCAGCCCGCCTGGGTGGAAAGGCAGGCGGTGAAACGGCCGGGATTGCCCTCTTCGTCGCGGGCCATGGGGATGAGCACGCTCTCGACGAAGGCGTCGGCCGAGCCTTCCTCGCCGGGGACCTTCCAAAGGTACTTGACGGTGCCGTCCTGGGAGGCTTGGCGCGTGTGGAGCACCAAGGAGGAGAGGGAAGCGCGCTGGGCCAGTTGTTCCCGGAATTCCTTGGACAGGTCGGTCATCTCGGAGAAGGTTCCGGTCCTCTTCCGGTGGAGCCATTGGAAGACCTGGGCCCCGACGTGGCGGGGCTGTCCCCAATCGGTGAACATTCGGGTCAGTTCATCGCGCGTGTATTCGTAAAGGTGGATCATCTTTTCCACGACTAAAGTTTCCCCTTTTTTGGAGCGGGTAGTCTAGCCCTTTTCAAAAACCCTTTAAAGGCATAAACCGGGCCTTGCCAAAGGCAAAGACGGGTTGTTAAATAAGCACGATTTCAACCCAGGATGTTCGGACCACGAAGGCGCGAAGTCCACGAAGCGGGCCGTTTGGGCCAGGTCTTTTTCCCGGCATCCAGGTCTTTCGGGGCGCCCTTCTTATTCTTCGCGGTCAATGCGGACCTCTCAAAGGAAATACCATGTCCAACGTGCTCAAGCTGGGGCTTCCCAAAGGCAGTCTCCAGGAATCCACCTTCCATCTTTTCGCCAAGGCTGGCTTCAAGATCTCCTCGACCTCCCGTTCTTATTTCCCGAACATCGACGATCCCGAGATGAAGGCCATGCTGATCCGCGCCCAGGAAATGAGCCGCTACGTCGAGGATGGGACGCTGGACGTGGGGTTGACCGGCCGGGACTGGGTGATGGAGAACGGCTCCCAGGTCCAGGAAGTGGCCGAGCTCATCTACGCCAAGGCGGGCCTTCGGCCCGTGCGCTGGGTGCTGGCGGCCCCCGCTAATTCCCCCATCAAGTCGGTCAAGGACCTGGAAGGCAAGAAGATCGCCACCGAACTGGTGAACGTCTCCAAGCAATACCTCAAGAAGAACGGGGTCAAAGCCCATGTGGAATTCTCCTGGGGCGCCACCGAGGCCAAGCCGCCCGAGCTGGCGGACGCCATCATCGAGGTGACCGAGAGCGGTTCGTCGTTACGGGCCAACAACCTGGTCATCCTGGAGACCCTGATGGAATCCAATACCCTGGTCATCGCCAACCAGGCGGCCTGGGGCGACCCTTGGAAGAAAAAGAAGATCGAGGACATGGTCCTCCTATTAAAAGGGGCCCTGGCGGCCGAGGAGAAGGTGGGCCTCAAGATGAACGTTCCCCGGGCTAAGCTGGACGCGGTCCTGAAGGTCCTCCCCTCGATGAATTCGCCCACGGTCGCGGCCCTGCACGACAAGGATTGGGTGGACGTGGACACGGTGGTGGACGAGAAAACGGTCCGGGGCATGATCCCCAAGCTCAAGGACGCGGGTGCCGAAGGCATCGTGGAATATCCCCTGAATAAGGTCATCCCCTAAAAGACCGTTCACCACGAGGGAGCGGATCGGACCGTACAAGGCGATAGGCCAGGTTTCATTCGTTTCTTCGCGACTTCGCGGTCCATTCTTTCCGTCGCTTGAGGTGGGAATGTCTTCAGCCGAGGAACTCAATAAAGAAGCGGTGAGCCTCTACCGGAACCAGGACTTGGCCGGTGCCGAGGAGCTTTATCATCAGGCCATCCAGGCCGATCCCGCCTATTTCCCCTCCCAGTTGAACCTGGGCATCCTTTACTTCAAATCGGGCCGTTACGACGACGCCATCAAGGAATGCACCAAGGCGGTTTCCCTAAGGCCCGACCATCCCAGCGCCCATTTCCACCTGGGCAACGCCTATTACGCCAAGATGTGGTGGGAAGAAGCTTTGGTCGAGTACGAACGGGTCTTCGAACTGGACCCGGACCACATCGACGTGCATTTCGCCATGGGCGGCATCTATTACAACCGAGGCCACAAGGACAAGGCCGTCGAGTGCTGGCGCAAGTACGTGGAGCTGGCTCCGTCCGAT
This sequence comes from bacterium, assembly GCA_035549195.1. Classification (NCBI taxonomy): domain Bacteria; species bacterium. Next base: position 48,099 of record DASZRK010000069.1, on the reverse strand, counting down.
TCACCCAAGGCCAAACTGGCCAAGGAATACGTGGAAGGGGCCCTCGCCAACGAGGTCCACATCGGCAAGTACATCGCCGAATAGTCCCGCCGTTCTCCGTCACTTTTTTCCCGCCCGTTCGTCCAATCCTTCGAGGCTCACAAAAGCCCCTAGTCTCAAAACAAATGGAATGGACGGAGGAAGACCATGAAAAAGACCCTGATTTCGGGTTTGGCTTTGCTGGGAATGCTGGGGGCCGGGTTGGCCTTGGCGGACGGGACCATGGGGGGCGGCCAAGACCATCCTTCCTGGGGGAAGGACGGTGGAAAAAAGCTGGAGATGATGCAAAAGAAACTGGACCTGACCGACGACCAGGTCTCCAAGCTGAAGGAACTTTATCAGGGCCAGAAGGACGCCAACAAATCCTTGCGGGAACGCCTGAAGGCCGACATGAAATCCCTCCGGGACAAGGTGGATGCCAAAGCTTCCGACTCGGACCTCAAGAGCGTCCTGGATTCCCTTTCCCAGGACCGTCAGGACCTCCAGGCCGCCCGTCAGCGGATGGCCGACAAAATGCGGGGCATCCTGACGCCCACCCAGCAGGCCAAGATGGTGCTGGCCATGGGGGACCGGGCCAAGGGGATGAAGAAGATGAAGGGCCATCGCCATGGCGTGGACCAGGAGAGCGATACCAAAGGTATGTAACAACACCGGACGATAAGCCGTCCCGACCTTGCGGCCGGGACGGCTTTTTGTTTTTAAAGGAGGTATGATGGACCCATGCCCCTTTTCGAGAAAGAATCCAGGATCGAAGTGCCCGTCGAGGAACTTTTCCGCTGGCATACCCAGGGACCCGCCTTTGAAAGACTGGCCCCACCCTGGGAGAAGGTCCATGTGTTGGAAAGGACCGGAGGGCTCCAGGACGGCGGGAAAGTGGTCCTTCAGGTGCGCCAGGGCCCCGTTGCGCTGGAATGGACGGCGGTCCACCGTGACTATATAGAGGGGAAGCAGTTCGTCGATGAGCAGGTCCGGGGACCTTTCGCCCGGTGGATCCATACCCATCAAACCCGTTCCGACGGCCCGCAGGCGAGCATCCTCAAGGACCATATCGAATACCAGCCGCCCTTCGGGCCCCTGGGGGCCTTGGCGTCCGGCTATCTGCGTTCCAAGATCGAAAGGACCTTCCGCTTCCGGCATGACCGCACCCGCCAGGACCTGGAGCGGCTCCACCCCTTCGCCTCCCAAAAGCCCCTGCGCATCGCCATGACCGGGGCTTCGGGCCTGGTCGGGACCGCCCTTTCCCAATTCCTCGCCTGCGGCGGGCACGAGATCCTGCCGATGGTCCGCCGCAAGCCGCGGCCCGGTGAAAAGGCCGTCCATTGGGACCCGGTACGGATGGAAATGGATCAGGACGCCCTGGAAGGGGTGGATGCGGTCGTCCATTTGGCGGGGGAGAACATCGGGGTGGGCCGCTGGAGCGCTTCCCGCAAGGAATCCATCCGCCGGAGCCGGGTGGAAGGCACCCGGTTCCTCTCGGAAACACTAGCCTCGTTGAAGAACCCTCCCCGAACCTTGATCTGTTCTTCGGCCATCGGTTTCTACGGCAACCGGGGCGATGAGGCTTTGGACGAAAAGAGTGCCCCGGGTCAAGGTTTCCTCCCGGACGTCTGCCAGGAATGGGAAACGGCCTGTGGGCCGGCACGGGACGCGGGCATCCGGGTGGTGAACCTCCGCACGGGGATCGTGCTCACGCCCCTCGGGGGCGCCCTGGCCAAGATGCTTCCCCCGTTCCGCATGGGCGGCGGCGGGATCATCGGCAGCGGCCGCCAATGGATGAGCTGGATCTCGCTCGAGGATCTCGTGGGCATCTTCCACTACGCCCTCCACGCGAAAGGCCTCCAGGGGCCGGTCAATGCCGTCGCGCCGACCCCCATGACCAACCGGGATCTCACGAAGGTCCTGGGAAAGGTCCTCGGGCGTCCGACCCTGTTCCCCCTGCCCGGGTTCATGGTGAAGGCCCTTTTCGGGGAGATGGGGGAGGCCCTGCTTTTGGAAGGTCAAAGGGTCCTGCCCCAAAGGCTCCAGGAAGCCGGGTTCCCTTTCCTTCATTCCGACCTGGAAAGCGCCCTCCGATGGGAATTGGGCCGATAAGGCGGGGGCCCGATCCAAATTTGGGTTTATCATGGGAAGCCGTCATATATCTTTCCCCTTATCGGACCGCATGCCCATGAAAATGCCCACGGGAAGACGCCTTCTTTTGATCCTGGGTCTTTGGTCCTTGGGCGTTCCATCTTGTCCCGCCGACACCGACCCGAAGGTCCTCGAATTCCTCGACAAGATGAACCTTTATTACTATTCCCTCGCCCGGGAAGGACTCTCCAGCCTCCAGGCCGACGTGACCTGCGATATTTCGGTGGATGGCGCCGCTCCTAAGCCGGGTGAATCCGGTCTCCCGTTCCATTTTTCTTATCTGGGGAACGGGACCATGCCGGTCATGTCCCCCATGCAAAAACCGGGGGAAACGGCCTACACCGTCAAGAAGCTGGCCAATCTCTCGAACCTTTCCTACAACTTCGTCAAATTGTGGGGCATGTTCACGACCCAACCCTTGTTCGAGACCGATGTCTATTCCTACCGTTTTTCAAGGGACCCGGACCAGGCCTTCCAGGTGACCGGGACCGGTTCGGACGGCGCCTACACCCTTTGGTTCGACCCGAAAGGGATGGCCGAAAGGGTCGAATGGGACAGCGCCACCGATAAGGTGACCATGAAGTTGTCCTTCATGGCCACGGCCAAGGGCCCGCTGCTGGACCGGCTGGAGATCATCGAGGTCTCGGGCCACAAAAAGGAAGGGGAGGTGGCCTGCGAGATCAAGTATGGGCGGTTGCAGGGTCTCCAAGTTCCCACGGATTTCACCGTCGTGACCCATTCGGACGCGCACGAGGTGCGCTTCCGGTTCGCACTCTCCAATTACGAGCTCCATATGGCCCACGAGGGGAAGGTCCTGCCCCCGGGCCAGGATTACCAGGTGCTTCCCGCCGAATCGGAGATGCCCGGGACCAAACACTTCCTTTGGCGGGTCCAAAGCCCCACCGCCACCGTCTATCTGCTGGGGTCCATCCATATACGGCCCGAAAGCCCCCTGCTGCTCCCGGACGCCATCGACCGGTGCTACCGTTCGGCCAACTTCGTGGGTTTTGAATACGACATCTCCCAGGACGAGAAGAACCAGGCCGAGCAGGCCGCCTATATGAAGAAGCATTTCGTCTATCCGCCGGAGGACAACCTCCTGAAACACCTGGAACCCGGGGAATGGAACGCGGTCCAAAGCATCCTGGTCATGGACGGTCTTGAAGAGGAAAAGGCGGTGCGGATGAAGCCGATCCTGCTGGGGATGGTCCTCGATGACCTGGCCCTGCAGAAGGAGGGCCTGGACCATGGCATGGGAATCGACCAGATCTTCTACCGCCGGGCCCAGGTGGACAAAAAACCGGTCTTCGGCATGGAGTTCTGGTGGAAGCCCCTGGAGGAACTCGCCAGCCTCAGCGACCACGACCAGGTCTATAACCTGATCGGATCGGTCCTGAGCGAGCACAATGCGCTGAAGTTCCTCAACCAGGCCCTCAGGCTCTGGAAGACGGGGGACACGGCGGGGCTGGAGGCGCTCATGAACCGGGACATTTCGCCCCCTGAGAAACGGGAAATGGACAAGATCATCGTGGACCGCAACCAAAAGTGGGTGCCCCAGTTCGAACGCATGCTGGGGACCCGGGCCGTCTATTTCGTGGTGGTAGGGTCGGGGCACTTAGTGGGGGACGACGGGGTCCCCAGACTGCTCAAGGCCAAGGGATACCGCGTCGATCAACTGTGAGAAAGAGCGGTCAGACCTTCCCGGCCGGGCATTTCCTTAAATAAACGTCCCAGCCGTCCGCGGATCCATTCGAAAAGCGCTCGAAGTTCATCCGCATGAACATCGGATAAAGCAGGATCGGTTCCCGTTCGGTCCTCAAATGGAAGACCTGGCAGGGACGCAGTTCCTGGAGGACGGCCTCGATGTCCGGAAGCGGTTCCATGCCGTGGCGCAGGTAGCGCCGGAGGTCCATGGAAACCTCGCTGGAGGGGTCCGAATCGCTGACCCAGGCTGGTTTTGAATGTTGGATTATGGTCATGTGTCACCTCCCGCCCCGTTCAGGGGTTCCCGGTCATTTACCCCTCTTTTTGCCCCGGCGCTCGACCTTGGAGCCCTTTCCCCTGAAGGTCATGACCGCTTTGGGCGTATGGCGTTCCGAGATCTCGTGCCGTTCGTAGCTCCCCCGGTGGTGGAACTCGTCGATACGTTTGGGCGAAGCCGCCTTGGCCCCGCGCCCGGTCTTATAGACCCGCCAGGTCTTGTTCTTCACCGGTTGTCCCGGAGGTTTGATCCATTCGGCGTATTCCGGGTCCGAGAGGGGCATATCATCGGGCGCGGTCCAAAGCCATTTCGCCATCCGCCACTTCATATCGCTCAAGATGGGCATCGAAGAGCCTCCTTCCAGGAGATCGGCCGTCTTGGGTCCTGGTCCCTTGCTGTATTCCATGGGTGATCCTCAGTTGTTGTTGGCCGGGACGATATTGTCCCGCCAACGGTTCTCGACCTCATACCAGTCATTCAGATCGTCCCCCAGGGGCGCGCCCCGTTCCAGCCACCGGTAATAGGCGGCCTTACGGAGGGTTTCCTCCATCTCCGCCCGGGTTTCGGGCTTCATATCTTCATGCGCTTTTTTCCCCTTCGTCTTTTTCATGACCTCCTCCTTATCGGGCCAGATAGCCCCCATCCACCGGGTAATAGGCCCCGGTGATGAAGGATGCTTTGGTGGAACAGAGGAAGGCGACCAATTCGGCCACCTCCGATGGCTGGCCCAATCGGGCCATGGGATGAAGGCCCACGATCCCGTCCCGGGCGGCTTGGTCCGAGGTGACGGGGGCGATCATGGGGGTCTCGATGAAGGCGGGGCCCACGGCGTTCACCCGGATGTTCCGGGCGCCGTATTCCAAGGCCGCGTTCTTCGTCAGTCCGAGGACCCCGTGCTTGGCGGCCACGTAGGCGGGGGCTCCGGCGAACCCCACCTGGCCGAGGATGGAGGCCATGTTCACGATGGCCCCGCCCCCGGCCTTCAGAAGGGCGGGGATCTCGTATTTCATGCAGTAGAAAACACCGGACAGGTTGATGGCGATCACCTCATCCCAATTCCGGAGGGTTTGGTCCGCGGTCGGGGCCAGCTCACCCGCGATGCCCGCGTTGTTGAGGGCCATGTCCAGCCGGCCGAAGGTCTTGACCGTTTCCTTTACCAAAGTTTCCACTTCGGCGGGTTTGGAGACGTCGGCGTGGATATAAACGGCCTCGCCGCCTTCCTGGTAGATGCGCCGGATGGTCTCCTTGCCGTTCTGTTCCCGGCGGTTGGAGACCACGACCTTGGCGCCCTCCTGGGCGAAAAGAAGGGCACAAGCCCGACCGATGCCCGATCCGGCCCCCGTCACCAACGCCACCTTGCCGTCGAAGAGTCCCATGGGACACCTTCTTTCCCTCGATTTAATCCTAGGTCCGGTGGGGGACGGAGTGAATGACCGGGGTCATACCTTCTTGCGTGAAATAGGGCCATTCTTAAGACAAGGAACCAAGTTCACGAAAAGCAGGAGGGGATCATGGCAACGATGACACAGGAAGCGAAAAAAACAGGGGTGATGAAAGCGCTGGTTTACCACGGGCCCGGGAAAAAATCCTGGGAAGAAAAGCCCAAACCGGTGGTCCGGGAAGCGACGGATGCTGTCGTCCGGATCACCACCTCCACCATCTGCGGCACCGACCTGCACATCCTCAAGGGCGACGTCCCGACCGTGACCGACGGGCGGATCCTGGGGCATGAGGGCGTCGGGATCGTGGAATCGGTCGGGACGGGGGTCCGCAACTTCAAGGCGGGGGACAAGGTCCTCATCTCCTGCATCACCTCCTGCGGGCGTTGCGACAAGTGCAAGAAGGGGATGTATTCCCACTGCCGCGACGGCGGATGGATCCTGGGGAACAAGATCGACGGCACCCAAGCCGAATATGTCCGGATCCCCCACGCGGACAACAGCCTCTATCCGGCCCCGGCCGGGGTCGATGAGGACGCCTTGGTGATGCTCTCGGACATTTTCCCGACGGGTTTCGAGTGTGGGGTGCTGAACGGCCAGGTGAAGCCCGGGGATACAGTGGCCATCGTGGGGGCCGGCCCCATCGGGCTGGCGGCCCTTTTGACCGCCCAATTCTATTCCCCGGCGCTCCTGGTCCTGATCGACCGGGACGACAACCGGCTCGCCGTGGCCAAGGCCTTTGGGGCCACCCATACGGTGAATTTCGAGAAGGAAAAAGTGGAGGAGAAGGTGCGGGCGATCACGGGAGGCGAGGGGGTGGACGTGGCTATCGAGGCCGTGGGAGTGCCCTCCGCCATCGAGACCTGCCAGGCCATCATCGCCCCCGGCGGCCACATCGCCAACATCGGGGTCCATGGGAAGCCGGCGCCCCTGCACCTGGAATCCCTTTGGGACCGGAACATCACGCTCACGACCCGCTTGGTGGATACGGAGACCACGCCCATGCTCTTGAAGGTATTGCGGTCGGGGAAGTTGGACGCGAAAAAGATGGGGACCCATCAGTTCGCCTTGTCCGACATCCTCGCGGCCTACGAGATCTTCGGCAACGCCGCCAAGGAAAAGGCCTTGAAGGTGGTCTTGAAAGCCTGATGGGGCTTGAGGGATGTGGTCGGTCCAAGAAGGTCGCCCAATTCCTGGCGTCCGACACCTCGGCCTATAGGACGGGGGCCCTGGTCATCGTGGATGGCGGAAGGCTCCCGATGCGACGGGCGACTCCACCCGGGGCTATGGACCGGTGAAGGTTCATTGCCCCCCGTGGAAGATATAGACCGCCAGGTCATGGACCTGGGCTTGGGTCAGGACCTTTTCGTAGGGCTTCATCAGGGCCTTGGGGTTCATCTTGCGCGGGTTGCGGATGTAGTTCCGGATGAAGTCGAGGTCCCGGTAGCGTCCCTCGGCGCCGAGTTCCAGGGGATGATCCCCATTGCCAGGCTCCATGGAATGGCATGAGGAACAGTGTTCCTTGAAAAGCACCGGCGCTTCCGGGCTGAAGGTCCGTCCGCCCAGGGTCCGGAGATAGGCGGTGAGGGCCAGGGCCTGTTGATCGGAAATAGGGATCTGGACCATCTTCGAATCGGCGACCGTTTTTTGGGGTTCCCGGAAATGGGCGAAAAGCCATTCGGGCACCCGCCGGAACCCCACATTGTCCAGCGCGGGACCGACCCTGCCGCCGACCCCTTGGATCCGGTGGCAATAGGAACAATTCAGTTGGGTGTAGAGGCGCCGGCCCTGGACGACCTTGGGGTCCTCCGGGGTGGCGGTGGGGGTGGGGGAGAGCCCGGGGTTCAGGTCCATGATGGCCCGGCCCTGGACCAGGGCGGCCAAGGCTCCGGCGAGGAGGAGAGGGACAAAATACTTTTTCATGGCGGCCTCCTTTGGATCACACGATGGGGGATGGGTAATAAAGGATCGCGGGCGGAAGATCCGGATGCTTTCGCGCCATATGGACGAGCTGATGCCGGGTGCCCTCCAGGCGCTTGGCAAGGGATTCGGCCAATTTCTTCATGACCTCATAGCCCAACAGGGGATAAAGGCCACATTTGTCCATGACCGGGCGTCCGTCCAAGGCCAAGGCTTCCACCCGGGTCTTGGCCCGCGCGTCGAATTTCCATTTGAAAGGCGGGAAGGCCCAGGACCAGCCCAGGCTGCCCCCCTTGTGGATGTGGGAGATGACCAAGGGGGTCCCGGGTCCTTTCGTCAAAAGGCCCAGTTCGACCACACCCTTTTCGATGAGATAGAGGGACCTGGCTTTTCGGCCTTGCCGAACGATCCATTCACCGGGCTGGAAGACCACCGGGTGGGTGGCCTCGGCCAGTGTCAGGATGTTCTCGGCGGAGACCTGCCGCAGGAAGGGATGTTGCTGGAGCCTTTTGACGATGGTCAACATGGGGTTCCTCCTTTTTGGGTCAGTTCACAGGACGAAAAGGCTCAAGCCGCCCTTGACCGGCATGAAAAGGGAAGGATTGTCGGTCCAAGGGCCGCCGGGCGTGGTGAAGTTCAGGTCCAAACGGGCCTGGAGATAAAGGGCGGTGCCGGGGGCGATGATGAAGAGCGCCCCCGCCCCGGGCGCGAGCAGTAGGTTCGTTTCCCGGTTGGAAACGTGGCCCCAAACGCCCTGGGTGAGGTTGTAGTTGTTGACGGCCACGCCGGCCCCGGCCAGGGCATAGGGCCGGACCCAGCCATCTCCGAAGGTCCAACGGGCCACCGCCAGCATGGGAACATAGATCCATTCCCCGGCCGAAGCCCCCGTCCCTTTCTGGTCGCAGTCGTAATAGCCCAGGTCGGCGGAAAGGCTGAAGGACCGGTCGAAACGGTAGCCGATCAGGATGTCCCCTCCCACCCCCCGGTCATAGTCCCGGCCGGCGGCCGAACTGACCGGGAAGATGAAACCCCCGTCGATGGCCTCGATCCAACGTTGGTTCTCGGGCATGGGATCGGCGGGCCGGACCGGGCCGGCCAGGGCGAGAATGAAAGGGAACAGCAGGAATAACTTCCTCATGACGGGCCTCCTTTCGGGAGGGAGACTACTTTTTACGGTGGAAGGTCTTCCAAAGGGCCCCGGCCACCGCACCGGCCGCCAGGGCGGCCACCAAGGCCTTCTCGGGGTTCTTTTGGGTGTAATCCACCGCTTGTTTTTGCCGCTTCTTGAATTCCTCCTTGGCCTTGAGGATCTTCGCCCGGCCTTCCTTGATCTTGGCCTCGACCTTGGCCCGGTTCTCCGGGGTGTTGTATTTCTTCTCGAGCTCGATCAAGGTCGCTTTACCCTCCTTCAGGACCTTTTCGATCTTTTCCCGGATCTTCCGGATCTCCGCCGGATCGGAGAATTTTTCCTTCGCTTCCTTCAACTTTTCCTTGAGTGCCATGACAGGCTCCTTTCGGTTTTTGGGTGATGGGTCCTCAACGGTTCCTTTTTCTCCTGAGCCGGGTTGACTGCAGGAGGATCACGGACGTCAAGAGCACCAGGAGCCCCCCGACCAACAGGACGAGAGGTTGGGGGACCTTGGCATATTCGATGAGGCCGTCGAAGATCCCCAGGACCATGAAAAGGAGGCCCAAGGAGATCCATAGGTAAAGGAGGAGCAGGACGCCGATCCGCCTCAGGAAATTTTCCACTTGGTCGTCCCAATGGTCCTGGACCTGCCCGATCAAAAGGCGCAGGGTGGCGAGGACCTCGAAGATCTTGGAGATCACCTCGGAGACCAGGGAACGGTCCTTTTTCGCTTCCTTGTCTTGGCCGGTCATGACGGTCCTCCTTTCAACGTTCCGGAACGGGCCGGTGCGCCCCCGGTTGGTATTTTCCGTGGGTGAAGCGCCGGAGCCGCAGTCCAAGGACCAAAAGCGGGATCCCGAACAGCAGGGCGAAGAGCCCGGTCAGCACCACCAACCGGATGCCGCTGGGGTGGAACAGGAAAATGGAGGTTCCGTAGAGCATCGACACGGCCCCGGCCATCAACAAGGACCTTTTGCGGTCCCTGTATTCGGTCAGGTCGAGGGATTGGTGGATCTCCAGGGCCCCGGTCAGGAGCGACCAGGACGCGATCCAGTAGAAGAGCACCAGGGCCCCCTTCTCCGGTTGGATCCAGGTCCAGATCCCCAAGGCGATGCTGAGGGACCCCTCGACCAGCAGGCTGTTCCACCGCTTCCCGCCGCCGAAGTCCTGGGCTCCGAGGACCAAGGAAAAAAGGCCGTCCAGGAAGGCGTAACAGCCCAGCATGAGCAACAGGGTCGCCAGGATGGAGACGGGCCTGAGGAAGATGGAAAGCCCGAAAAGATCGTTGGGACCTTCCTCGAGGCGGACCGCCCAGAACAGGGAACCGGCCCCGAAGAGGATGCCTAAGACGCCCCGTCCGGAGAGGATCCACCAGAATTTCGCCATGATGTGGTGCCGCATGTCACGCCTCCTGGGACTGAGGTTGGGGAACGGGTGCCCGGGCCGTCCCGGCCTCTTGGGCCGCCACGGTCTCCAGCCCTTTGAGCACCGAATCGGGGTTGAGGGAGATGGAATCGATCCCGCAGCGCACCAGGAAGGCCGCGAATTCGGGATGGTCGCTGGGGGCCTGTCCGCAGATGCCGATCTTGGCGCCGGAGGCCTTGGCCCGGCGGATCACCTCGGCGATGGAGCGGGTCACCGCTTCGTCCCGTTCATCGAAGAGTTTGGTGAGGATGCCCGAGTCCCGGTCCACCCCCAGGGTCAATTGGGTCAGGTCATTGGAGCCGATGGAGAAGCCGTCGAAACGTTCCGCGAATTCCTCGGCCAGGATCACGTTGGCGGGGATCTCGCACATCATGTAGACCTGCAGGCCCTTCTCTCCCCGTTTCAGGCCTTGGGTGGCCATGACGGCGAGCACCTTATCCGCCTCGCCCAGCGTGCGGCAAAAGGGGACCATGACCACGATGTTGTCGAGCCCCAAGGTCTCCCGGGCCCGCTTCAGGGCCGCGCATTCCAGTTCGAAACCGGGCTGGTAACCGGGGGAGTAATAGCGCGATGCCCCCCGCCAGCCGATCATGGGGTTCTCTTCCTTCGGTTCAAAGGCCGCGCCGCCGACCAGGTTGGCGTATTCGTTGGTCTTGAAGTCGCTGAGGCGCACGATGACGGGTTTGGGGTATTGGGTGGCGGCGATCTGGGCCAGCCCCCGGGAGAGCTTATCCACGAAATATTCCTTCTTGTCGGCATAACCTTCGGTGAGGCGGGCGATGAGGGCCTTCGCCTTCTTGTCCTTGAGGGCCCGGAAGTTCACCAGGGCCATGGGATGGACCTTGATGGACTCGCTCACCAGGAATTCCATGCGGGCCAGGCCGATGCCTTGGACCGGCAGATGCCACCATTGGAAGGCGGCGTCGGGGCTGGCGATGTTCATGAGGATCTGGGTGCGGGTCTTGGGAGCCTGGTCCAGTCGGATCTCTTTTTCCTCGAAGGGAAGAGCGCCGGGATAAATGGAACCCTGGAGCCCTTCGGCGCAGGAGAGGGTGACCATCTGCCCGTTCTTCAGGAGGCGGGTGGCCCGCCCCGTACCCACCACGGCGGGGATCCCCAGTTCCCGGCTGACGATGGCGGCGTGACAGGTGCGTCCCCCGTGATCGGTCACGATGCCTTTGGCCTTCTTCATGATGGGGACCCAGTCGGGGTCGGTCATTTCGGCCGCCAGGATGGACCCTTCCTTGAATTTTCCGATGTCCTTGGCGCTCTTGACCCGGCAGACCGGACCGACGGCCACCCCTTCGCCGACCGCCATCCCGGTGAGGATGGGGGTGCCGGTCTTCAAAAGCCGGAAGCTTTTGAGGATCCCGAGGGCTTTCCGGGATTGGACCGTTTCCGGCCGGGCCTGCACCATGAAGAGTTCCCCTGTTCTCCCGTCCTTCGCCCATTCCATGTCCATGGGCTTCCCATAATGTTTTTCCACCAGCGCCGCCCATCGGGCCAGTTCCATGATCTCGGGGTCGGAAAGGACGTAACGGGCCTGCTCGGATTTGCTGGTCCTGACCAGCCGGGTCCCGCCCTGGGGGCCGTAGATCAGCTTGATCCTCTTGGATCCCTTTTTCTTCTCGAGGATGGGCGTCAGGCCGGGTTGGTCGAGCAGGGGTTTGAAGACCATGTATTCGTCCGGGTCCACTTCACCTTGGACCACCGTCTCCCCCAGGCCGAAGGCCGCATTGAGGAGGGCCACCCGGGGGAAACCGCTGTCGGTATCGATGGAGAACATCACGCCGGAGGCCCCGATGTCCGAGCGCACCATCCGTTGGACCCCGATGGAAAGGGCGACCTTCTTATGGGAATAGCCTTTTTCGATGCGATAGCTGATGGCCCGGTCGGTGAAGAGGGAGGCGTAGCATTTGCGGCAGGCGGCGAGCAACGGCTCCTCGCCCCGGATGTTCAGGAAGGTCTCTTGTTGTCCGGCGAAGGAGGCATCGGGGAGGTCCTCGGCGGTGGCCGAGGAACGAACGGCGACGGACGGTTCCTTTTCCCCGGTTTTCTGGGCGAGGCCCCGGTAGGCGGTCCGGATGGCCTGCGATAATTCCGAAGGGAAGGACCCTTTCAGAAGGAACCCGCGTGTCTTGATGCCGACGGCCCTCAATTTCCGGGGGGACTTTTCCGCTTCCTGGGCCAGCTTTTCGAGTTGGTCTTCCAGGCCGTTCTCCGATAGGAAACGCCAATAGGCATCGGAAGTGACGGCGAAGCCGTCGGGGACCCTCACGCCGGCGGTGGAGAGGTTGCGGACCATTTCGCCCAAAGAGGCGTTCTTCCCGCCGACTTGGGGGATATCGGTGATGCCGATCTCGTTGAACCACTTGATCCAGACGGACATGGGAGCCTCGGAATCCTCTCTTTAAGGAAGAGGGTTTCCGATCTCAGTGTCGGTCGGTAGGTTCCTGGAAGGTATGACTTAAGTCAGGCAAACAAGGATATTGGGGATGGGCCGACAGGGCTCAAGGCTTTGGGCCGGGTTTTGGGCGCCATCGGCCGAGGCCTTCCCGCCAATGGCTTTCCACCTCGAACCAATCCTCCCAAATATCCTCCCCCGCGGCGGGGTCCGCCGGCGTCCATTGGATACGGCCTACCCGGGGGCGATCCTTGGGCCCTCCCCGGGGATAGGATCGCTTCCCGGTACCCGGCTGGGGGATCGCCATCGGGGTCCGTCCCCGTCGGTCCTTTTTGCGGGTCAATGGACGGTCCGTTTGAGGTGATCCCTCAGCCTTGTTCCCAAGACCAGCATGGGGATCCCCAGCAGAAGGGCATAGGCCCCGTAAAGGAAGAGCAGGAAGCTCCCCCCGGCATGAAGAAGGATCACCACGAGGCCGAAGGCCAGGGAACAAAGCCCTGCGAAAAGGAACTGTTTCTTACGGTCCTGATATTCCGTCTTGTGAAGGCCCTGGAGGACCTCCGCCGTCCCCGTGATCAAGGCCCATAGGGCGATCCAATAGAAAAGGAACAACACACCGGTGTCGGGATGGATCCAAGCCCAGGACCCCAGGCCCAAGGTCAGCACTCCACAGGCGACCAGGCCCCACCAATGGTGCCCATCCCCGAAATCCTGGAACCCCAGCAGGACGGAAAAGATCCCGTCTGTCAGGGCGTAAAGGCCCAGGAAAAAAAGGAGGACGGCCAGCGTGGTGAAAGGGTCCATGAGAAGGGCCGAACCGAAGGGACTGCGGGGGGAAAGTTCGAGGTGGAGGAACCAGCCGAGAGCGGCGGCTCCCAAGAGGATCCCCAGGGCCCCACGTCCCACGAGGATCCACCAAAATCTTGCCTTGAGATGGTGGGTCATTTTCGACCTCCTTTTTCGAAGGCGCCGGCCCGGAGCGGGGAAAGGATGCCCCCGTTGTCGGGCTCGACGGGTCTTAATTCAATTAACCCTCCGTTATTGGACCTTTACAATCCCCCGCGGTCATTTTGATGATCGGGCGGATGAAGACCGGAAGATGCGGGACGGAAGACCGTGGGAGGGGACGGACTTACATCGTTTTCCGGGAGTTTGAAAGTGATGAAAGGGGGAAGGGGATGTCCGTTGCGGGGACCCACGATGGAACGGGAAATGCCTAACGCGTGGCCTGAAGGGATCTCAAGCGGGCGACCTGGGGCCAAAGGTAGGCGACACCCAGCACGATGGCGATGCTTCCGATGCCCCCCAGGACGACCGAGGGAACGGTCCCGACCAGGGCGGCGACCGTTCCCGATTCGAAGGCGCCCAGTTGGTTGGAAGAATTGATGAAAAGGTAGTTCACGGCTTGGACACGGCCCAGGAGCCGGTCGGGGGTGAGGACCTGCACCAGGCTTCCCCGCACGATGACGCTGATGTTGTCCAAGGCCCCGATCAGGAACATCATGGCCAGCGACAGCCAGAGGTTGCGGGAGAGTCCGAAGACGATGGTGGCGGCGCCGAAACCGGCGACCGCCCAGAGCAGGAGCAACCCGGGACGCTTCATGGGTCTTTGGGCGATGGTCAGGGCCATGAGGAAGGCCCCGATGGAAGGCGCAGCCTGGAGCCAGCCCAGGCTGAAGGGCCCGGAGTGGAGGATGTCCTTCACGAAGCTGGGCATGAGGGCCGTGCAACCGCCCAACAGCACTGCGAAGAGGTCCATGGTGATGGTGGCCAGGATCGGCTTGGTGTTCCAGACGAAACGGGCCCCTTCCATGAGGGAAGTGATGTTGATCGAGGCCCGGTTCCGGGCTTGCTTCCGCAGGTCAAAACCCATCAACGCGAACAGGAATAGGACCTCGAAAACGATGCTCGTGCCATAGATGTAGGGATAGGGGACCCTTTCCAGGAGGAATCCGCAGGCCGCCGGACCGGTCACGGAGGCCAATTGGAAGGCCGAGCTGCCCCAGGTGATGGCGTTGGTCAGGTCCTTGGGCGCCACCAATTGGCGGATCATGGCCTGCTTGGCCGGGTTATAGAAGGCATTGCAGGTTCCCATGAGGAAAAGGAAGCCGAAAACGACCCACCGGAAGTTCGCCGACTCGTCATGGAGGGAGGAGGCCCAACAAAGCCCCGCCAGCCCGGCCAGATAGGCCAAGGTCGAGACGATCAGGATCCGGCGCCGGTCGTAACGGTCGGCCACGTTCCCGCCCAAGAGCGCCAAGCCGATGGCCGGCAGGAAGGTGAAGAGACCCATCAGGCCCAAGTCCAGTACCTGTCCGGTCTTCATATAAAGCTCCCAGCCCAGGGCGACGATGACCATCTGGTTCCCGAAAATGAGCAGGAAATTGGTGATGATATAGAGGCGGAAGTCCCGGGATCGAAGGGACGCGTAGGGGTCGTGGCCCTTTTTCCTTTGGCTTTTTTTCATGGCGGGCATTGTAATGGCGAAAGCCCATCCAATTCACCTTTTGCTTCATCCCGGCATAGCGAGGAGAGGGAATGCCTTTCGTCCTGACCGACCGTGGGAAGTTCTTCTACGAGGAATATCGTTCCGAGGGGCCCCCGGTCTATCTCCTGCACGGTCTGACCGCCAAGCACCAGGATTGGTCCTCGACCCCCGACATGTTGGCCAAGTTGGGTTACCACGTCTTCGCCTTCGACATGCGGGGCCATGGACGTACCTACTGGGAAAGCCGTAACGAGGACGAAAAGGGACAGGACTTCACCCCGGAAGGTCACGCCAAGGACCTGGAGGCCTGCGCCAAGGCGTTGGGCCATAGCGGGCTCCATGTCATTGGCCATTCCACCGGCGGACGCAACGCCCTGGTCTTCGCGGCCCTTTTCCCGGACCTGGTCCGTTCCCTGACCGTCATCGACCAGACCCTGACCAAGGACCTGGAGAGCTGGAAGAAATACCGGGACCGCCGGGGCGAATATCCGGCCCCATTCGCCGACGAGAAGGCCCTGGACGATTTCCTGCGCGGGAAATTCCCCGGGGACAAGCTCCGCTTCGACTATTACAAAGGGCAGTTCTGGAAGAAGGAGAACGGGGAATGGGACTGGAATTTCTCCTCCTTCGGGGCCAGTGAGACCCAGCGCTTGGGCCGGGAGAAGGAAGGCTATCCCTGGCTGCCGCAGGTGAAATGCCCCATCCTCTATATCCAGGGCGGGGACAGCCGTTACATGGAGGCGGGGGAACGGGAAAAGATCGAAAGCCTGATGACCCATGGGCATTTCGTGGTGGTGGAAAAGGCCGAGCACGCGGTGTTCCGCGACAACCCGGAAGGGTTCCTTCGGGTCCTGGCTACCTTCCTCAAAGAGAACGGCTAAGGATCATTCGTATCGCAGGGCGAGGATGGGACTCAGCTTGGAGGCCTTGATGGCGGGCCAGAGGCCGGCCAGGACCCCGACCAAGGCGGAAAAAACGGAGGCCAGGAGCACGGCGCCGGGCGTGACGATGGCCGCCCATCCGGCGAACTTGGAGATCCCAAATACGATCCCCCAACCCAAGAGAACGCCCATGGCCCCGCCCACGATGCCCACGGCCATGGATTCGATAAGGAACTGGGACAGGATGTCGAACCGCCGGGCCCCGATGGCCTTGCGCAGGCCGATCTCCCGGGTCCGCTCCGTCACCGAGACCAGCATGATGTTCATGATGCCGATGCCCCCGACCAAAAGGGAGATGGCCGCGATGGAGGAGAGCAGCACCGTCATGATCTCCGTGGTGGCGCTCAAGGTGGCTTGGATGTCGGCCATGTTCCTGACCTGGAAGGCTCCCTCGTTTTCCGGGGTATCGGGGATGTGTTTGAGTTTCATCATGTAGGACTGGACGGCGTCCGCCACCGTCCCGGTGTTCTGCGGGCTGTCCGCTTCGATGTCCACCATGTTCACGTATTCCTTCCCGAAGAGCCGGTACATGGCGGTGGTCACGGGGACCACGATGGCGTCGTCCTGGTCCTGGAACCCGTTGGAGCCCTTGACCGGCAGAACCCCGATGACCTGGAAGCTGGTGCGGTTGATCTTGATCCATTCCCCGATGGGGTTGGCGTTGTCCCCGAAGAGGTTCTTGACGACGGTGAGCCCCACGACGGCGACCCGATTCCGCTTCTGGACGTCGTCGTTGGAGACGAAACGCCCGGCGACGGGGACGGCGGCCCGCATCTCGGCGTAGCTGGGGGTGGTGCCGGTCACCTGGGTGTTCCAGTTCTTGTCCGCGTAGGTCACCTGGACCCTTCCGGAGATCTCGGGGGCGGTCCGCTTGACCATGGGCACCTTGGCCACCGCCTCCGCGTCCTGGAGGGTGATGCGGCTGGTGCCACCGGTCCCTTGCTGGACGCCTCCCACCGAGAGGGAACCGGGGCGCAACATCAGCAGGTTCGTGCCCAGGGAGGCCAGCCTTTGTTCCATGGATTTCTGGGCGCCGGTGCCCACCGCCAACATGGCGATGACCGCCGCCACCCCGATCAGGATGCCGAGCACGGACAGTCCGGAACGGACCTTGTTGGCCAAAAGGGCCCGGAGGGCCTGGCGGAAATATTCCTTGGACTGGCGCAAGCTGAAACCGGCCGAAGAGGCCTTTCCGGCGTCCTTGAGGATCTCCCGGGTCTTGGCGGCGCTGGGGGCTGGCGCGGAGGAACGGTTGGACCGGTCGGAAAGGACCTTACCGTCCTTCATGGTGATGACGCGCCGGGCGTGGGCGGCGATGTCGGGTTCGTGGGTCACGAGCACCACCGTGATGCCGCTGGCGTTCATCTTGCCCAGGAACTCGATGATCTCCGCCGAGCTCTTGGAGTCCAGGTTGCCGGTCGGTTCGTCGGCCAGGATCATCTTGGGCTGGTTGACGAGGGACCGGGCGATGGCGACCCGTTGCTGCTGGCCTCCGGAGAGCTCGTTGGGCCTATGGTCGAGGCGTTCGCCCAGGCCCACCATCCTTAAAAGATCCTTGGGGTCATTGTGGGAGGAGTCGGGGTCCGAATAGAGCAGGGGCAGGGAGACCTGCTCCACCGAAGGCGTACGCGGCAGCAGGTTGAACATCTGGAAGATGAAGCCGAGCGTCCGGCTCCGGATGGCGGCCAGTTCGTCCTCCTGGAGGGCGGAGACCTCCTTGCCCAGGAGCTTATAGGAACCCGAAGTGGGGGAATCGAGCAACCCCAGGATCTGGAGCATGGTGGACTTGCCGGAGCCCGAGGCGCCCATGATGGCCACGAACTCGCCCGCTTCGATCTCGAGGGAGACCCCGTTGAGGGCGCGCACCTCGGTATCGCCCATCCTGTAGACCTTGGTGAGGTTCTTGATCTCGATCACATTCACGTCAAGGCTCCCGTCAAAGATTTACCACGGAGTCGCGGAGGGCACGGAGAAAACGAAAGGAACGGATTTTAGAAAGGCGTGATCCGTCTCCGCATTCTCCGTACCTTCGTGGTGATGGGGTCAATGTCCCCCGCCCCGGTTGCCGCCGCCACTGCTCTTGCCTCCCCGCATGTTGGGCATGAAGGGGTTGGTCCCGGTGGAGGGCGCGGACAGCTGCCCGGCGGAGAAGGACTTGATCAACACCTTGTCGCCCTCGGCCAGCCCGGAGACGATCTCGGTCTGCTTGCCGTCGGTCATCCCTGTCTGGACCGCCACGGTCTGGGGTTTGTCCCCCTTCTTGGCGGGGCCTTCCAGCACGTAGGAGGAGCCGTCCGGTCCCTGCTGGATGGCCTCGGAGGGGATCACCAGGACGTCGTCCTTCTCGCTGACCTTGAAGACCACGTTGGCGGTCATGCCGCTTCGCATGAAGGGAGGGACCTTGTCGGGCCAGACCTCCACCGGATAGGTGGTCACATTGTTGGAAAGGACCGACTGGTAGGCGATGCGGCGCACCTTGGCCGGGATGGATTGGCCCGGGTAGGCATCCAGCGTGATGACGGCGTCCTGGCCCAGGCGGATCTGGGCGAGGTCGGTCTCATCCACCTGGGTGTTCACGATGAGATGGTCGGACATCACCATGATGGTGTCGGCGGTGGAGACCACTTGGCCCGGCACGGTGGGCAGGTTCACGATCTGGCCCGAGAGAGGGGAGAGAAGGGGCGTGGATTGGTAGAGATCCTCCCATTTCTTCAAGGCGTCCGGACCTTGGGCCCGGGCGGCGTCCAGCAGGGTGGCCCGCTCGGTGGAGCTGAGTTCCACCAGTACCTGGCCCTTCTTCACATATTGTCCCTCTTGGATGAGGATCTTCTCGATCCGCCCCGAGATGGGCGGCTTGATATCCAGCTGGTTCTTGGGCTGGACGTTGCCGGTGGCCAGCACCGTGATCTGAAGGTCGTCCCGGGTCACCTCGACCGGCCGGAACCCGCCTGAGTTGGCGCCGCCGTTCCCCCATTTTTTCGTCTTCCCACAGCCCGCCCCGACCAGGAAGCAGGCCAGCAAGATCAGGACCGCCGATCGTGGACCGCGGATGGTTCGCAAGTTCTTCACGGTATCTCTCCTTTGCCTTGGGCCAATTCCCAGGCCGCCTCGGTGGTCTTGGCGGTGAGGGAACTGGATAGTTGTGATTTTTGCTGGGAGGTCAGGTTGGTCTCGAGCTGGTCCCAGTTCTGGAAGCTCAAGAGGCCGTTCAGGTACTCGGCCTTGGCGATCTCCTCGCGGGTCTTGGCCGCGGAAAGGAAGGAGGACTGCACCTGGGTGTTCTCCACCGCGTTCTGGTAGGAGGAGAAGGCGCTTTCCAGGGAGGCCGAGGTCTTGAGCAGGGTGCTTCGCAGGTCCTCCTGGGCCGCGCCCTTGGATTCCTCGGCGCTCATGAAGTTGAAGAGGTCCTTGCCGCCGGTGAAGAGCGGAAAGTTGAGCGAGAGCCCGGCCGACCAACCCGGGGTGTTCAGGTCGTCCAACCCGTCCCCTTGGCGGGAGAGGCTGGCATTGGCGCTCAGGGTGGGGAAGAAGGTCCCCCGGGCGCTGACATAGGAACTTTCGGAAAGGTGGAGTTGGGCCAGGGATTGGAGATAGGCGGGGGTCTGGAGGGTCAATTGCTTGAAATCGGGAATGGCGGGTTGGAGGGCCGGGACCTGGAATTCACCGGCGACCTGGATGTCCCCCGGGAGGTCCCGCCCTAAAAGAAGGGCCAACTGGCGTTGGGCCAGGCTCAAGGACCGTTTGGCTTGGTCCACCTCATAGAGCGATTCCTGGTAGGTCGCCTGGGCCTGCAGGAGGGAGCCCTTGTTGTCGGTGCCGCCCTTGTAGTTCATCTCGACCAGGTCCTGGTTGGCCTTGTTGCGGTCGGCGATGGTCTGCAGGAGCTGGATCTGTTGTTGGGAATAGAGCAGGGTATAGAAGGCCACCTTGAGGTCCCGGGATAGCTGGGCCTTGGCTTGGGTGAGTTGGGCCCGGGCGATGTCCAGTTGGGCGTTGGAGGAATCCACCGACGCGAAGTCGCGGAATCCGGAGAAGAGGCTTTCGGAAGCCGAGAGGCTGAGGTTGGCCGAACCCGAATGGGGTCCGGAGAGGGCGTCGTCGAGCCCGCCCGGACCCGACCGGCCCGCGGAGGCATTCAGGGAGATCTGGGGGAAGAACTGGCCGAGGCTGGCCATATGGCTGTTCTCGGCGGCGTTCAGGGATCTTTGGGCCGAGAGCAGGTCGGGGTTGTTCAGGGTCGCTTCCTTGAGGCATTGGGACCATGACAAACCGGCCTCCTCCGCCGGGAGGAGGGTGGGGATAAGGAGTAGGATTCCCAGCAGGAGCGGTCTGTTCATGGTCGGATTATAGACGTCCAAAAGGCTACGAACGGGCCTTTGTTGCCGGCGATCCGGGGCCTTGGCGCCTTTCCTTTAAAAGCCCTTTTCGTTATACTTCCGGACCCTTGAAGCCGGTTAGGCCCAAGCCTTCCGGCTTCTTATTTTTTTAACGAGGAAGAAATGACGCTAAGGAACGATCTCCGCAATATCGCCATCATCGCGCACGTCGACCATGGCAAGACCACCCTGGTGGACGCCCTTTTCAAACAATCCGGGGTCTTCCGCGCCAATGAACATATGGAAGAAAGGGTCATGGATTCCAATGACCTGGAAAAAGAGCGCGGGATCACCATCTTCTCCAAGAACGCCTCGGTCATCTGGAACGGTACCCGCATCAATATCGTGGACACCCCCGGCCACGCCGATTTCGGCGGGGAAGTGGAGCGCATCCTTTCGATGGTGGACGGAGTGCTCCTGCTGGTGGACGCGGCCGAAGGCCCCTTGCCCCAGACCAAGTTCGTGCTCCGCAAGAGCCTGGAGCAGGACCTGGACGCCATCGTGGTCATCAACAAGATCGACCGCAAGGATGCCCGGCCCCACGAGGTCGTGGACAATGTGCTGGACCTTTTCATCGCGCTGGGCGCCAACGAGCATCAGATCGGCTACCCGGTGGTCTATGCCATCGCCCGCGAGGGGAAGGCCACCCTGGACCTGGAGAAACCCGGCACCGACCTGAAGCCCCTTTTCGACACCATCGTCAGCCATTTCAAGCCCGTCGACGTGGACCTGGATTCGCCCTTCCAGATGCTGGTCACCACCACCTCCTACAACGAGTACCTGGGCCGTATGGCGGTCGGCCGCGTCAAGCGCGGGAAGATCAAGCTCAACGACCCTATCACCCTCGTCAAGCTGGACGGCCGCAAGGTCACGAGCAACGCCACCAAGATCTTCACCTATCAGGGCATCAAACAGGCGGAGTGCGAGGAAGCCTCGGCCGGCGACATCATCCTTTTGGCGGGTCTGGAGGACGTCCAGATCGGCGAGACGGTGGCCTCTTCCGCCAACCCGGAGGCCCTGCCCCCCATCACCATCGACGAACCGACCATGTCCATGGTCTTCTCGGTCAACAACAGTCCCTTTGCCGGCAAGGAAGGGAAGTTCGTCACCTCCCGCCATTTACGGGACCGCCTTTTCAAGGAAGCGGAAGCCAATCCCACGTTGAAGATCAGCGAGACCGAGAGCCCGGACGCCTATAAGGTGTCGGGGCGCGGGGAACTGCACTTGGGGATCCTGATCGAGACCATGCGCCGGGAAGGCTATGAGTTCCAGGTTTCCCGTCCCCAGGTCATCTTCAAGATGACGGAAGGCAAGCTGGAAGAGCCCTATGAGAACCTCATCGTCGACGTCCCGAACAATTGCGTGGGCGTGGCCATGGAAAAGCTGGGGGCCCGCAAGGGAGAAATGAAGAACATGACCCCCCTGTCCGAGGTGACGACCCGCATCGAGTTCCACATCCCGTCCCGCTGCTTGCTGGGGTTCCGCACCGAGTTCATGACCGACACCAAGGGCGAGGGCGTCCTGCACCACGTTTTCGCCGGTTACGGGGAGTTCAAGGGCGAGATCAGCGGCCGGGGCCGTGGCGTCCTGGTGGCGTTCGAGCCCGGCATCACCGCCGCCTATGGGATGTTCCAATTGGCCGACCGGGGCAAGTTCTTCATCAACCCCCGAATGGAGGTCTATGAAGGCATGATCGTGGGCGAGCATACCCGCGAGAACGACATCGCCGTCAACCCTTGCAAGACCAAACACCTGAGCAATATGCGCAGCAAGTCCTCGGACGAGGCCTTGACCCTGGAACCGCCCACCATCTTCTCGCTGGAGCAGTGCCTGGAATACATCCAGGACGACGAACTGCTGGAAGTGACACCCCAGAACCTGCGCATGCGCAAGAAGATCCTCAATAACAACGAGCGCATGAAGACCGAGAAGCAGACCGCCAAGAGCTCGGCCAAGCAGATCCTGGAAGAGATGGCCAAGAACCCCAGGGCTTAAGGCCGGACCCAAATAGGGGTAGAATGCCCGCATGAAACCCTTGAAGTGGACATCCTTATCGGCCTTGTCGGCGCTCCTCATGGCCTGGCCTTCCCTGGCTTTTGCCCAGATGTCCATCCCGCCCGATGATGCGAATCCCAACCTGCCCCAACTGACCGGCTTCGAGAAGCCCTATGAATACGAGCGGCAGGCCAATGGTTATGACCCCGAGGGCGTGGAATATAAAGAGAACCAATCCGAGGATTTCCAGGTGGTCTTCATCACCTCGCTGCCCTTCACTGCCCTGGCCAGCTATGGATTGACCGGCCTGGCCTCCCTCGCCACCCGGGGCACCTTCGATGTGAACGGGGATTACTTCCTTCCTTTCTTGATCGGGACGGGCGTGGGGTCCACCACCATCGCCTGCGTGTCGGTCCTGACCAACCCTTATCCGGCTCCGTCGGCCTGGGACCCGCATCCGGGCCCGGACCGGCTGGCCTTGCGGTTGCCCGTGGCCACCCTGCGCTTTTAAGGGCGCGTTCTTTCCGCAGGATGAAGGTTAAAGGAACGAACCTACGAATTTCTGTTCGGCCTTTCGGGGTTCCGGCTAAAATGAGGGCTCTTTGAACATCCCTGTCCAGGAGCCGGCCCGCATGAAACCTTTTTGGACCTTCCTTGTCTTGGCCTCGATGGCATCCCTTGTGATGGCCCAGGACATGCCGCCCCTTCCGCCCTTGCCGGACCAGGGGTCCAGCGCCGCTAACTCCGCCACCACGTCCGCTCCGCCGCCCTTGCCCGAGTCCCCCGCGGCACCGGCCGCTTCCGCCCCCGCTTCCACTTCCCCCGAACTGCCGCCCTTGCCGGGCGACGCTTCGGCGCCCTCTTCGACGACCTCCACCAGCGCCCCTCCGGCCCTTCCGGCCCCTTCCGCCACCGAGGAGGCCCCGGCCCTTCCCGCGCCCGGATCGGACCAATCCGCCTTGGCGGCCCCGTCCACTGAAGCCGCAGCGGCCGAAGCGCCCGCCAAGCCGTCCAAGAAGAAGGCCAAGAAGGTCGAACCGTGGCAGGTCTCCAACTACCGGCCCAACGTGATCTTCGGGGGCTGGATCCATGCCAAGGGGGGCAATTCCTCCTCGCGGATCGCCTGGGCTTCGCAAGAGGTCCTGAACGCATTGCTCTTCCATAAATACCGCCTCGTGAATCCCACGGAGGGAAAGGCGGAAAAGGGGAACTACGACGGTCAGCCCGGCAAGCAATGGCGGGAATTCACCTTCGTCGCGCCCAAGTCCAAGGTGCAGGTGAACGTCTATCTAGGCAATGTGGGCAAAAAGGTCTGGGTCCGGGTGGGCCCGGGCGAGGGCACCCCGCCCGCTTCCACGTCATTGGCCCAGGCCAAGAAGCTCAAGACTGAGGACCTGGCGGCCCTCCACTTGATCCAACGGAAATTGGGACGGCGGCTTTCCCCCAACCGGGTGGTCCCCCGTTGGGACGCCCCTTACCGTTACGCCGATTCCACCGCCGATCATTGACCGGAAGCCTTGGACCGGAAGCTCCTGGCGGATATTTTTTATGGGATCGGGATCGTCGCGATCCTCTTTACGGTGATCCGTACCTATTTACGGCTTTCCCGGCTCAAGAAGGACGCCGGTTACGCCCGTAAAAAGCTGGGACCGGACGGGACCGAAGGGAAATAGACCAGGGTGACCGCAAGCCCTGGGAGGCGTTTTTGATGAAGAAGAGTTGTTCCTGAAAGGATGGGATATGGCCCGCAAAGAAGCCGTCGTCACCGATTTTTTGAAGGAAGTCAGCCTTTTCGACGGGATGGAGGACAAGGTCCTCAGTCAGATCTTCAAGCTCGGCAAGGTCCATGAATTCAAGGCCGGCAAGATGATCATCGAAGAGGGCCAGGCGGGCGGGAACCTCCATATCCTCATCAACGGCCGGGCGGAGGTCTCCAAGTCGGGCAAGGAACCGGGCGAGAAGAAATACCTGGCCGATATCAGCCGGGGCTCCCTTTTCGGGGAGATGAGCGTTTTCGACGACGCCCCCTATTCCGCCTCCATCAAGGCCCGGGAGGACTGCCAGGTCCATGTCATCAAGGGCGCCGATTTCAAGAAGTTCCTCAAGAAGAACCCCGAGGTGGCCTACGATGTTTTCTGCACCCTCATCAGCCTGATCTCCAGCCGCCTGCGCCGCACCAATTTGGCCTTTTCGCTCCTGGAGTTCAGCTAAAAGTCCCTTCCCGGAAAAGGGCGCTCTCCTCTACATTTGGTGGTTCAAAGTCCTTGCGTCACCATCCCTTGTGATGTAAAGTCCTGATAAATCAAGCCAACCCCACCCCTTTCCCCTTCTTTCCTGGCTTTCATACCCTCTTTGGGAGCCTTTTTTGTACCTCAAGAAGATCGAGATCCACGGTTTCAAATCCTTCGCCGACAAGACCGAACTCCTCTTTGAACAGGGTGTCACCGCGGTGGTGGGCCCCAACGGTTGCGGCAAGACCAACGTGGCTGACAGCATCCGCTGGGTCATGGGCGAGCAATCGGCCAAGGGCCTGCGCGCCTCCGACATGACGGACGTCATCTTCAACGGTACCGACCAACGCAAGCCCGCCGCCATGGCGGAGGTGACCCTGACCCTCTCCAACGAGGACAAGGCCCTGCCGCTGGAGTTCAACGAGATCTCGGTCACGCGCCGGGTCTATCGTTCGGGCGAGGGCGAATACCTCATCAACAAGACCCTGGCCCGCCTGAAGGACGTGAAGGACCTCTTCATGGGAACGGGCCTCGGCACCAGCGCCTACTCGGTCATGGCCCAGGGCCAGATGGACCAGATCATCACCTCCAAGCCCAACGAACGCCGGGCGATCTTCGAGGAGGCCGCCGGCATCACCCGTTACAAGGCCCGCAAGGTCGAGGCCACCCGCAAACTGGAAGCCACCGAGCAGAACCTGGTGCGCATCTCCGACATCATCGCCGAGATCAAGCGCCAGATCTCCACCCTGGAGCGCCAGGCCAAGCAGGCCGAGAAGTACCGGGAGTACAAGGAGGAGCTGGCCAAGCTCCAGGTCCTCATCCACCTGGACAAGTTCGAGAAGCTCAAGGGACGGTTGAAGGACCTGCATCACAAGATGTCCCAGGTCCAACACAAGCTCGAGGATGCCCAGCACGAGACCCATAAGCTGGAAGTGGACGAGAAACACCAGCGCCAGATCCTCAATGAGGTGGAGGGGGAATTGGCCCAGGTGCGGGAGCAGGCCTATAAGGTGGGCAGCGAAGTGGAGGTCAACCAGGGCCGCATGGAAGGCACCCGCCGACACCGGGACATGTTGGCCGACCAGAAGATGCGCAACCAGAACCAGATCGCCGAGGGATTGAGCCGCATCGAACAGTTGAAAGAGTGGATCGCGGAACGCCGCAAACTCTCCGAGAACCGCGTGTCCCAGAAGGAAGAAAAGACCAGGGCCAAGGCCGAGCTGGAAGGGAAGCGGGGAGCGCTGGAAAGCCAGCTCCAGGACCAGACACAGGACCTGGAGGTCAAGAACGGCGCCGTCATGGACCTGGTGAAGAAGTCGGCCCAGATGAAGGCCGAACTGGAATCCCTCCAATCCCAGGACGAAGAGACCTCCCGGCGGGTCAAGGACCTGACCACCCAAGTGGAACGGCTCCTCCAAGAGGCCGCCCAGGCCCAGGACCGCTTGACCCGGGCCGAGGGTTCCAAGAACGCCGCCCAAGCCCAAGGGGTCCAAGCCGAGGAGGCCATCCTGCGCCTGCAAGCCGCCCTCTCCGAGCAACAACATCGGATCGAGGAGGCCCAGGAGGCGCTCCAACGATTGAACAACCAGGTGTCCGAGACCCGCTCCCGTTATGGGGTCCTGGAAGAGCTCCAGAACAAATTGACCGGCTACGACCCGGGCGTCCGCTCCGTCCTTTTGGCCAAACAGAACGAGCCCCTCATGTGGCAGGAAGTATTAGGGGTCCTGGCGAACCTATTGGTCGTTGAACAGGCCCATGAGGCCGCGGTCGAGGCCCTCTTGGGTGGGCAGCTCCAATCGCTCGTCGTGAAGGACCGCGCCACGGCCAACAAGGTCATCGCCCACCTCCGGGCCGAGGGCCAGGGCAAGGTCTCCCTTTTCATCCTGGAGGACCTTCACAAGCAATCGTCCCAAGGGCCGTCCCCGGAGGCCCTTTCCGAGGGCGCGGTGGAAGGGCCGATCGCCCGGTTCATGAAATTCGACCCCGTTATGGAGCCGGTCGTCCGGTTCCTTTTCGAGCAGGACCTGCTGGTCAAGGACCTCGACTCCGCCGTGGCCCTGAGCGAGCGTTATCCCCGCCTGCGTTTCGTCACCAAGGAAGGGGACCGGACGGGTCCCCTGGGTTTCCTGAAGGCCGGGTCGGAAGTGACCGGGCTTTCCCTCCTGGGCCGTCACCGCGAGATGTCGGAGCTCTCCGAGAAGATCAAGGGCCTGGAAGCCCAGGTCCAGCAGACCGAGTCGGCCATCGGCGAAGCCAAACGCCAGCGCAAGGAGAATGAGGACCAATTGGTCGGGGCGGAAAAGTCCCGCCAGGAATCCCGGATCCGCATGGCCGAGAACGAGAAGGAGATCGTCCAGTTGGGCGAGACCCTGCGCCGCTTGGCCCAGGAAAAGACCCAGGAAGAGAAGGAAAAGTCCGACCTGGAGGCCCATTGGAACACCGACCGCCAGAGGATGAGCGAGCTCCAAGAGATGCTTTCCCAGAGCGAAAAGGCCCACCTGCTGACCCAGGAAGAGATCGGCGAGGCCCGCAAACGCCTCCAGGACCTGCAAGCCGACCGCGACGACCTGTCCAAACAGGTCCTTCAGGTCGATATGGAACTGTCGGCCCTGGAAGAAGTGGCCAACCGGGCGCTGGAAGAGGCCGAGCATTACCAGAAAGAGCAGGATCAACTGGTCCAATCGGTCGCCCAGAAGAAGGAAGAGAACGAACAGATCGACAAGCAAGAGGGCCAGCTTTCCCTCGACCTGACGGACCTGGAAAAGAAGGCCGGAGGGTTGGTCGAATCCAAGGACGCGGCCGACGCCCGCGTGAAGATCTTCGTGGAGAAGCGCGAGAAGATCGCGGTGGAGACCGAGGAACGGGCGGAGAAGGTCCGCGTGGCCCGTACCAAGTTCGAGGAGGTCCAGCGCGAGGTGCATGGTTTCGAGGTGCAGGAAGCCCAACTGAACGTGGAGGCCCGCAACATCGAGGAGAAGCTCCAGGTGGAGTACAAAGTGGACCTGGAGAACCCGCCGGTGGCCCTGGACAAGGAGTTCGACGGGGACTCCGCGGAGAAGGAATCCATCGAACTGCGCGCCAAGATCGAACGCTTAGGGCTCGTCAACATGGTGGCGGTCGAGGAATACGACGAATTGAACCAGCGCTACAAGTTCCTCGCCGAACAGCGGGATGACCTGCTCAAGGCCAAGGACGACCTTCAGAAGGCCATCAACAAGATCAACCTGACCTCCAAGGAGCTTTTCACCTCCACTTTCGCCACCGTCCAGGAGAACTTCAAGGACACCTTCCAGCGCCTCTTCGAGGGCGGGCGCGCCGAGCTGATCCTCATCGACGAGGGGGACGTGCTGGAATCGGGCATCGAGATCGTGGCCCGGCCCCCGGGCAAGCGCCTCCAATCCGTGTCGCTGCTCTCGGGGGGGGAGAAGGCCCTGACGGCCATCGCGCTCCTCTTTTCCCTTTTCATGGTGAAGCCCAGCCCCTTCTGCCTGCTGGACGAGATCGACGCGCCCTTGGATGACGTGAACGTGGGGCGTTTCGTGCATCTCTTGCGGGAGTTCGCCAAGAAGACCCAGTTCATCATGATCACCCACAGCAAGGTCAGCATGGAATCCGCCGATGTGATGTATGGCGTCACCATGCAGGAATCGGGTGTGTCGAAGGTCATCTCCACCCGCTTCCGTGAGGGAACCCCCGAAGAAACTCCCGTCCCTTGAGGCTCGGCTCCCGTCTCGAGAAGGCCTTCAAGGGCCTTTTGGCCTGGATGGCCGCCCGCCTTAATCCCGCCCCTTCCGTCGGACCCTTCCAATGGCGCCCCGGTCTTTCCATCCTCGTCCTTCGGCCGGACCGCCTGGGCGATTTCGTGCTGACCGTTCCCGCCTTGAAGGAACTCGAGAGGCTTTCCGGCGGATGCGGGGGTTGGACCCTGGTGGCGGGCCCCAATAACGAAGAGGCGGCCCGGGCTTTTTTTCCCCAGGCCCGCGTGCTGGTCTTCCGGTCCTCGCTTTTTTCCCGTCTTTCGCTCTTCATGAAGCTCCGGCGCGGGAGATACGACCTGGCCCTGGACTTCCATTCCTTTCCCTTCTCCGCCACTTCGGCCTTCATGACCATGCTCTCCGGCAGTCCTTGGCGGGTCGGGTTCCGGGCCCAAGGGGACTACGCCGAGATGTCGGGGCGGGTCTTCAACCTGGGGGTGCCCGAGCCGGAGCCTTTCCAACATGAAAGCTTGAAGGCTTGGTCCTTGTTGGGGCCCTTGGGGGCCGCGGCGGCGCCCGCCCGTATCCCGGCCCCCCAAGCTCCAGCCCTGTCCGAAACCATCGAACGGAAGGTGGAGGATTTCTTCGGGGCGGTGGGAGGGGGGAAGAGTTTCCGGCTGGGGGTCCATCCCACGCTCTTGAAGGAGGACAACCGGTGGTCCTTGAACCGATGGCTCGAACTGATCGAGCGGCTTTCGCGGATGCAAGGGCTCCAGGTCTTCGTGATCCACGGAAAAGGGGAAGAGGGACGCTTGAAGGAATTCCTCGAGCTCATGGGTCCCCGGTCCCATGTCTTTACCCTGCCTGATAACGGCCTTTTCTTTATACTGGGGTCCATCCGGCGTATGGACCTTTTGATCTGCAATGATAGCGGCCTGATGCATTGGGGGGCCTTGGCCGCGCCCGTGCTGGCCCTGTTCGGCCCCAGCGACCCGGGACAATGGGCGCCCCTGACGGGGGGGGCGGAGGCCCGGATCTTCCGCGCCGAGGACAGGCATTGCGACTCCATCCCTCCCTTGGAGGTCGCCCAGGCGGTTGAAAAAAGGATGGCCTCCCCGAAAGGGTGAATATGGGACTATTCGACCGGATCAAGGCGGGACTGTTCAAAACCGCCCAACAATTGACGGCCCCCCTCGCCCAGGTCCTTCCCTTGGGTCCTTCCATTCCCCCGGAGACGTTGCGCCAATTGGAGGAGCAACTGGTCCTGGTGGACATGGGAGTGCCGACCGCCCGGGAACTTTTGAAGGAAATCCAGGAAAAAGCGGGGTCGAACTCGGGGAAGGATGCCCATGGGTTGGCCCGGCTTTTAAGGGAAGCGGTGGAGGCCAAGCTTCGAAAGACCTATAGCCCCTTCGACCTTCCCAAGCCCGCCGTCATCCTCCTGACCGGGGTGAACGGCGCCGGCAAGACCACGACCACCGGGAAATTGGCGGCGCGTTTCGCCTCCGAAGGCCGGAAGGTGCTCCTTGCCGCCGGCGATACCTTCCGCGCGGCGGCGGAAGAACAGCTGACGCAATGGGCCGAACGTGCTAAAGTAGGGATCGTTCGGGGTTCCCATGGGGCCGCCCCGGCGTCCGTCGTTTTCGACGCGCTTAAGTCGGGGCTTTCCGCGGGTGCCGACTGTTTCCTGGTGGACACCGCGGGACGGCTCCACAATCGTCAAAATCTAATGGAAGAGCTCCAAAAGATCGCCCGGGTCTGCGAAAAGGCGGCCCCCGGCATCCATCAGGAGAAGTGGCTGGTCCTGGACGGCAACACGGGACAGAACGCCGTGGCCCAGGCCCGGGAGTTCCATAAAGAAGTGGGACTGACCGGCCTGGTCCTTACCAAGCTGGATGGGACCGCCAAGGGCGGTATCGTCGTGGCCTTGGGCGACCAGTTGGGGCTTCCGGTGCGTTTTTTGGGTGTGGGGGAGGGGATGGAGGACCTGGTGCCCTTCGATCCCGCCCTGTTCGCTGAAGCGCTGGTGCCGTATCCTGTCGTGAACACATAAGGAGGGGGTTCATGGAGCGTTTGGTCTTGGCTTCCCGATCGGCCATGTCCAACACATCGGTGACGGTCGTGGACATCGAAGGTGTCCTCGACATCAACACCGTTGGCGAGTTCGAAGCCATCCTCCAGGACCTCTTCAAGAAGAAGCAGTACAAGATCGTCCTCAATATGAAGAAGCTTACCTACATCTCGAGCGCCGGTTTCGGGGTCCTGATGAGCATCATCAAGGACGTCCGCAAGAACCGGGGCGATATCAAGATCGCCAACGTCAGCCCTGACATCTATAAGGTGTTCGACCTACTGGAACTGCCGGGCCTCTTCCATATCCTCAAGACCGAACAGGACGCGGTGAGCGAATTTTAGGCCCCCGGGCCTACCCCGTCCGATCAAGCGTCCCAACCCCCAGATGTCCCGTTCTTTCCGATCCCAGTCATTCCGAGGTGCGCCATGAAAAAGATGCTCCCTTTCCTTTTCGCTTTCTGCCTTTCCGTCCTGATGGCCCCTGTCCCGGCCACCGCCCGGGAGGTGACCCTCACCATCCTCTTCACCGGGGACCACCACGGCCAGTTGGACCCGGTCCGGGACCCGAAGGGTTCGGACCTGGTGGGCGGGGTCTCCCGCCGCATGGCCCTCATCGAGAAGATCCGCCAGGAGGTCGGGCCTGCCCACGTGGTGTTGGTCGATTGCGGCGGTTTGATCGATGGGACCCCCTTTTCCGAGCTGAGCCGCGGCGCGGCCGATTGCGAGGCCTACCACCTGATGGGCTATGACGCGGTCTGCCTGGGCGAGAACGACTTCGACTACGGGACCAAAAGTATCGTGGAATATCGCCGCCAGTTCGGCCTGCCCTGGGTGGCGGCCAACGTGAACCGGGGCGGCCAGCCCTTCATGCGGGCCTATATCCTCAAGTCCACCGGGGTGCGGGTGGGGATCATCGGCTTTGCCGACCCGGAGACCCCTTCGAAGGTGGGCCGGGTGGTGACCCAGGGCCTGACCTTCAACTCGCCCGGCCTCGTGGCCAAGGGCCTGCATTCCATTTTCAAAAAGGACGCCGACATCTTCATCGCCTTGACCCGCCAGGGCCTGGACGACGCCAAGAAGTTCGCCAAGGACAACACCTTCCTCCATGTGGTCATCTCGGGGAAGGGGTCCGAGCCCTCGAAGGACCCCATCGTGTCCACCAACCGGGACGGGAGCCTGAAGGGGCCCATCCTTTGCCAGCCTGGTCCCCGCGGCCTCTACCTGGGCCGGTTGGACCTGGTGGTGAACGGCCACCGGGACCTGAAGACCAGGACCTCCGCCTATGACATCACCAGTTACCATTACCAGGTCATCCCCATCACGGCCGACCTTCCCGAGGACCCGAAGATGACCGCCCTCCTTCAGAAATACCACGATCGTCTCAGCGACAAGCCCCTGGACGAGGCCTTGACCAAAGTGACCGGGGATTTGACGGGCCGGAACCAGGGGGATTCGCTGGTGGGGGAAATAGCTGTCGACGCCCTGCGCAACGAAGCCCATACCCAGATCGCCCTGCTGCCCAACCAGACCTTCCGTCCGGTCTTCAAGACCGGCATGCTCACCCGGGAGAATCTCTATGAGATCTGCCCCTCGGAAGGGGAAGTGATCGTCTTGGACGTTCCGGGGCACGTCCTGCGGGACGCCCTGGCGACCTCGCAGGCCCAGAAGGGGCAGGATGGTTTCCTTCAGGTATCGGGCCTGACCGTGGAGGGTCAAGGGAACGATATGAAGGTCGTGGTCGATGGGGAGCCGTTGAACAACAAGCATCGTTACCTGGTGGCTGTGAACGATTTCCTCGCGGGCGGCGGCGCGGGCTATGAATCCTTCCGGGCGATCCACTCCCGCCGCAAGACCACCCTGACCGTCCGGACCCTGCTGGAGGAAGCGCTCAAATCCAAGCCGAGTTGGGGGCAGGCGGACATGGATGTTCGCTGGAAATGACCCCTTCGCTTGACACCCTTTTTGCCACTTCTATAATGCCCGCACTCCAATAGGCTTTTGCCGGAAGGTCGGGTCATGCCCCGCGGTTCCTCGCATTCACGTCCCTTGAAGGTCCTTTTCGTCTCCTCGGAAGCGGTGCCTTTCGTGAAGACCGGTGGCTTGGCCGATGTGGCGGGAGCCCTTCCCCAAGCCCTGGTGAAGCTGGGGTGCGAAGTGGCCCTGGTCCTTCCCAAGTACCGTGCCATCAGCGAAGAACGCTACAAGCTCGACCTGGAGGAACGCCTCATCCCGGTGCCCATGGGCATGGGCGACCTGAGCGCCGACATCCTTTCCACCCGCCTGGGGAACACCCATGGCAAGGTCTATTTCATCCAGAACGACCGTTACTTCGACCGCAGCGGGCTCTATGGCGGCCCCGAAGGCGACTACCAGGACAACGCCGAGCGTTTTGCCTTCTTCTCGCGGGCGGTGCTGGAAATGTGCCGGGCCCTCCGCTTTTCGCCCGATATCATCCACCTCAACGACTGGCAGACCGGCTTGGTGGCCCCTTACCTGAAGCTGCTCTATTCCAAGGACAAATACCTGGGCCGGGCCCGCAGCCTTTTCACCATCCACAACATGGCCTACCAGGGCCTTTTCCCGAAGTATGTCCTGCCCATGACCGGGCTTGGTTGGGAAGAGTTCACCCATGAGAAGATGGAGTTCTACGACCAGATCAACTACCTCAAGGCCGGCCTGGTCTATTCGGACGCCCTTAATACCGTTTCCGAGCGCTATGCCCGGGAGATCCAGACCGACGAGTTCGGCCACGGGCTCCAGGGGGTCTTGGGAGAACGCGCGGCGGACCTGCACGGCATCCTCAACGGGGTCGATTACGGGGAATGGAACCCCGCCACCGACGAGGACATCCCCGCCCAATACACCGCCAAGAACCACGATAAGAAGGAAGAGTCCAAGCACAAGCTGCTGGCCGAAGTGGGTCTCCCCTACCACGGGCAGACGCCGGTGGTGGGCCTGGTCTCCCGGCTGGTGGACCAGAAGGGCCTGGACCTCATCGCGGAGATCATGGACCGTTTCCTGGAACAGGACGCCCAACTGGTCGTGCTGGGCACCGGCGACCCCCGTTACCACGCCCTCTTCGAGGATATGAAACGCCGGCACCCGGACCGGGTGGCGGCGGAGCTCAAGTTCGACAACCGGCTGGCCAAGCTCATCTACGCCGGGAGCGACCTATTCCTCATGCCCTCGCGTTTCGAGCCCTGTGGTTTGGGCCAGATGATCGCCATGAAATATGGCACCATCCCGGTGGTGCGACGCACGGGGGGACTTGCCGATTCGGTCGAGAACCTTTCCCTCGATGGCCTGTCCGGTAACGGCTTCGTCTTCGATGAGTACCGGGGCGACCAACTCTTCTTTGCCCTGCGTCGGGCGCTGGAGGCCTTTCGTCAGCCGAAACTTTGGAAAGAATTGGTCCACCGGGCCATGCGGGCGGACTTTTCCTGGGACGCTTCCGCGGCCAAATACCTTGAGCTTTATAGGAAGATCGCGGCTCCTAAGAGCTGACCCATCGTTTTTTCACCTTCCTTTCCGTAAAATCCGACCATGTCCCACGACCCCTTATCCCAATTCCTCCATCAAGAGGAGTCTGCCCTGCGCGCCCTTTGGGAGAAGTCCCTGACCCAGCTAGCGGCCCAATTGGAGGGGACCCGCGAGAAGAGGGCGGTCTTCGCCGAGATGCGGGGCCTTTTGTGGGACCTGGTGGCCGTCGTCGAGCGCTCCGGATCCCCCGAACAGGCCGTGGACGCCCAGTTCAAGGAGATCCTGGTCCACTTGAAGCGCCTCCAGGAGGAGCACGACCTGGCCTCCACCGAGATCGTGATCCAGCTTTTCCTCATGCGGGATGTCATCCGGGAATCGGTCAAGACCCCAGGCACCTCGGGGCAGGACTTCAGCCAGAAGGTGGATCAGGTCTCCATGCTCCTGAACCGCCTGGGACTGGTCTTCTTCGAGGGGGCCATGCGCCTGCGGGAGGAGGGGGACGGCCAGGACGTGCTGGCCATCGAATACGCCCTGCTCTACGAGCGGGCCCGGCAGATGGCGATCACCGACCGGCTTACCGGCCTTTATAACTTCGGTTATTTCCTGGAACGGTTGAAGGAGGAACGGCTCCGCGCCGACCGCTACCACCGTCTTTTGTCCCTGGTGCTTTTCGATATCGACCACTTCAAGAAATACAACGACACCAGCGGACATCCGGCGGGCAACGAGGTCCTGAAACGCATTGCCACCATCCTCAAGCAGGAGGCCCGGGAAGTGGACATCGTGGCCCGCTATGGGGGTGAAGAGCTGGTGGTGGTCCTGCCCGAAACGGCCCGGAAAAGGGCCCATGATTTCGCCGAGCGGGTCCGCCAGCGGGTGGAGGAGACCCTCTTCGACCATATGCGACACCAGCCCATGGGTAAGCTCACCCTTTCGGCCGGGGTGGCGACCTTCCCGGTGGATGCGGGGACCGAGGATGACCTCATCAAGAAGGCGGACCAGAGCCTTTACCAGGCCAAGAACCATGGACGCAACCGGGTGGTCTCCTTCGACCCGCCGATCAAGATCCCGATCCATTTCTGGCCCTATCGCGGGGTCCAAAAGGTCGCCCTGGTGGGGAACTTCAACAATTGGGACAAGGACGCGGACCTCATGGTGAAGCAAGGGGACGGGAGTTACCTCTTCACCATTTCCCTCAACCCAGGCCTCTACCATTACAAGTTCGTGTTGGATGATGCCGAATGGATCGCCGACCCCAGCAACCCCGAGCGTATCCACGATGGGGTGGGCGGCGACAACAGTATTTTGCGGGTGAACGGGTAAGCCGACAGAAGCAAAGCCTTTCCTAGAAAACCCTCAACATTTGCCCCTGCCTTTGATATTCTTGCGGTTCTTCATTTCCCGCGCTTTTAGGTGAAAAATGGCCGAATACAAGTCCACCCTCAACATCACCCAGACCTCCTTCCCCATGAAGGCCAACCTGCCCCAGACGGAGCCGGAACGGGCGAAGCTTTGGGAACAATGGGGTTTCCACAAGGGCGCCTTCAAACGCCCGGACGCGCCCGCCTATGTCCTTCATGACGGTCCTCCTTTCGCCAATGGCGACATCCACATGGGCCACGCCCTGAACAAGGTCCTCAAGGACATCATCGTGAAGTACAAGGCCCTCCAGGGCTTTGACACGCCCTATGTTCCCGGTTGGGACTGCCACGGGATGCCCATTGAGCATAAGGTCATGGAGAAGCTCGGCTCCAAGGCCAAGAGCATGTCCAAGGTGGAGATCCGCAAGGAATGCCGCCAATACGCCGAAAAGTTCCTGGACCGCCAAAGGGACGAGTTCAAGCGCCTGGGGATCTTCGGCGACTTCGACCATCCTTATATGACCATGGACCCGGCCTATGAGCTTTCCCTGGTCAAGGCCCTGACCCAACTACTTTCCCAAGGTTATGTGGAACGTCGCTTGAGGCCCATTCACTGGTGCCCGGTCTGTCAGACCGCCCTGGCGGAAGCCGAGGTCGAATACGCCGACCATGAATCCTTGTCCGTGACTGTTGCCTTTCCGGCCAAGCAACTGCCAGACGGGGTTTTCCCCAAGACGCCCCGGACGAACCTGTCCTTCCTGATCTGGACGACGACCCCTTGGACCCTCCCCGCCAATCTGGGGATCTCAGTCCATCCTGACTTTGAATATGTGACCGTCCAGAAGGGCGACCAGGTCTATATCCTGGCCAAGGTGCTCTTGTCCCAGGTGGCCGAGGCTTGCGGCTGGAAAGAAGGGGAGTACAAGGTCCTGGAAGAGGTGAAGGGTGAAAAGCTCGACCGGGCCTTGGCCCGCCATCCATTCCTGGACCAGGACTCGCTTGTCATGGTCGGGACCCATGTCACGGCCGATACCGGGACCGGATTGGTCCATACCGCCCCCGGGCATGGCCGGGAAGACTATGAGATCGGTCTCAAATACAACCTGCCGGTCTATTCGCCCGTGAACGAAGCCGGACGCTATGACGCCCGAGTGCCCGAATACCAGGGGCAGAGCGTGTGGGAGGCCAACCCAAAGATCGTCGACCAGTTGAAGGGGTTGGGCCGACTGCTTTCAGTTCAGAAGATCAAACATAGCTACCCCCATTGCTGGCGCTCCAAGAACCCCATCATTTTCCGGGCCACTGCCCAATGGTTCATCGCTTTGGACCACAAGGACCTGCGCAAGAAGTGCCTGGATGCCATCGGGGAGATCGGCAAGACCCAGGGATGGATCCCGGCCTGGGGCCAGGACCGCATCCGGAACATGGTCGAAGGCCGTACCGACTGGTGCATTTCCCGCCAACGTGCTTGGGGTGTCCCTATCGCGGTCCTCTATTGCAAGACCTGTGGTGTGCCGGTGGCCGACGCGAAGGTCTTGGACGCGACCGTCAAGCTGATCGAAAAAGAGGGGATCGACGGCTGGTTCCAACACCAGGCCGCCGACGTCCTGCCTTCCGGGTTCCAATGTTCCTGCGGTTCCGCCGAGTTCGTGAAGGAAGAGGACATCCTGGACGTCTGGTTCGAATCCGGAAGCTCCCACTTCGCGGTCATGGACCAACGGCCCGAATTGAAGGCCTCCATCGCCAAGAAGGACGCCCAGGTCCTCTATTTAGAAGGTGGCGACCAGCACCGGGGTTGGTTTCAACACGCCCTTTGGACCGGGATGGCCCTGAAGGGCAAGGCTCCCTTCACCCAAGTGCTCACCCATGGCTGGGTCCTGGATGCGAACGGCAAGGCCATGCACAAGAGCCTGGGGAACGTCATCGACCCGCAGGACATGATCAAGAAATATGGGGCCGATGTGTTGAGGCTCTGGGTCTCCTCCGAGGACTACACCGAGGACGTCTCCATCAGTGAGGAGATGCTCAATCGTATGTCCGAGGCCTATCGCCGTATCCGTAATACCTTCCGTTTCATCCTGGGGAATTTGTCGGATTTCGACCCCGCGAAAAATAGGGTGAATGAAAAGGATTTTCTTTCGGTTGATCGTTGGGCTTGGACATGGGCTGCAAGTAATTTGGGTGTTCTTAAAAAGGCGTATGACGAATACAGCTTTACTCGTGTATTCCATGTCGTGGATGCATTTTTTTCCGTGACCCTCAGCGCTGGTTATTTCGACATTCTAAAAGATAGGCTCTATACCTTTGCTTCTGATTCAAAAGAGCGTCGTGCAGCTCAAACTGTTTTGTACGACATATTAAAAAGTTATGTGGTTGTAATTGCACCGATACTTTCGTTCACGGCAGAAGAAATCTGGCAATCGCTTCCGGATTCTTTCAAAGGCCAAAATGAAAAAAGCGTGTTTCAGTCTAAATGGCCATCCGCTGAATATAATTCGGACGGTGTGCTTCTGGACGAGTGGGAACAAATATTGGAAGCAAAAAGGGTTGTTTCTAAGTCCCTCGAAGGGCTCCGTCAATCGAAAGTGATCGGCAGTTCTTTGGAGGCGGAGGTGGATCTCTATGTTGATTTTGCCCATGAGAAAACTAGAGCCGCACTTGAAAAGCACAAGGAGAATCTTCGCTATTTCTTTTTGGTTTCGAAAGTTGATTTTAAATCTGGGCAAGCTCCAGAGTCGGCATTTCGCGGAAAAGAAATGGGTAGCGCAATCGATGTCGATCCTCGTAAATCCGATGGTGTTAAGTGCGCCCGTTGCTGGAACTACTATCCGGCCGGGCAGATGGACAAGGAACTCGCCGATCTTTGCCACCGCTGTGCGCCTGTCGTGAAGGTCCACCCGGCCATGGCGGCCCAGGGATGATGGCCCTGGCGGGGGTCTCCCTCTTGGTCCTTTCCTTGGACCAATTGACCAAGTTCATGGTCCTCCGGACGATGGAACTCAACGAGTCCGTGCCGCTCCTGCCCAAATACCTCTACTTCACCTATACCCAGAACCCGGGGTCCGCCTTCGGCTTCATGGCCCAGATGGATGCCCTCGTGCGGATCCCCCTCTTTATTGTCGCCACTTTGGGGGCTACTGCCATCGTCTATATGTATCAGAGGATGCTTCCACATGACCGCTGGGCGACCCGGGTGGCCCTGGGGCTGGTCTGGGGCGGGGCTTTGGGCAACCTGGTGGACCGCGTGCTCTACGGCAAAGTGGTGGATTTCATCGACATGCGTTTCGAGGACTATCAATGGTTCCCCTACATCTTCAACCTGGCGGACGCCTGTATCACCATCGGCCTGGGTTATCTCCTGTACGAGTTCCTTTCCAGTCGGCGGCAGAAAGCCTCCGCATGAGGCTGCGGGACGTTTCCATCGCCGCCCTCCTGGCCGACCAGTTCACCAAATTCCTTGTCCTTCACCACTTAGAGCTGGGCCGTTCCGTGACGGTCATCCCCGGATACCTTTACTTCACCCATATCCAGAACCCCGGCGCGGCCTTTGGCTTCATGGCCAATACTCCCGCCTGGGCCAGGGTCCCTTTTTTTCTTATCATCACCCTGGGGGCGGGGGTCGTGGTCTATGCCTTCCAACGTTTCATCCCGAAGGAGAAGGTGCTCCAACGTTTCGCCCTAGGGCTCATTTGGGGAGGCGCCATGGGCAATTTCGTGGACCGGGTGGTTTACCGGCAGGTCGTGGATTTCATCGACGTGCGCTTCCATCAACACCAGTGGTTCCCGTATATTTTCAATGTCGCTGATTCCTGCATCACCGTCGGGTTGGCCCTGTTGATCCTCACCTA
Source organism: bacterium (assembly GCA_035549195.1). Classification (NCBI taxonomy): domain Bacteria; species bacterium. The sequence continues at coordinate 9,144 of DASZRK010000069.1, read as the reverse complement.
TTGGCGGGAACGCCCGCCGCAAAGGAGCCGCTGATGTATCCCGTCCTGGGCTCGATCGGGCCCCTCCACTTCTATTCCTACGGCCTCTGCCTGGCGGTGGCGCTGGGTTTCAGCATCTACCTCTTCGCCCGGGACACCGGGAAATATATCGCCCCCGACCTGGGGCTGACCTTCCACCAGGGTTTCCAGAAGGCCTTCGACCTGGGAGTGGTGGTCATCCTTTCCTCCATCGTGGGCGCCCGAATCTTCTATGTCCTGGAGAACTACACCGAATTCCAGAACGGCCATTGGTTGGACGCGATCAAGGTCTGGGAAGGCGGGCTGGTCTATTACGGCGGCTTTTTCGGCGCGGTGGCCGGGGCCTTGGTCTGGGTGCGCCATGAGAAGTGGCCGGCGGTCCGTTGCCTGGACCTGGTGGCGCCCTACATCCTCCTGGGACAGGCCGTCGGTCGGGTGGGTTGTTTCCTCAACGGTTGCTGTTACGGGAACGTGGCCGAACCCCACAGCGGTTTCCTGGATTGGGGCCATGGATGGATCTTCCCGGGCGCCCCGGACGACCATCCGCACCTGCCGACCCAGCTTTGGGAACTGGCGGGGGACCTGGTCTTGTTCTTCCTCCTGCTCTTGCTGCGTCGTTGGATCATGCGCTTCCCGGGATTGTCCATCGCCCTCTATGGCCTGCTTTACGGCACCCTACGCCTGGTCATCGAGTTCTGGCGGCGCGATTGGAACAAACACTACCTGGTGATCTTCAACTCGGCGTCCCAGGCGGTCAGCGGCATCCTCATCGCCTTGTCCCTGCTGGCCATCGTTTGGATCCTGTTCAAGGCCAATAAGGGCAAAAGCCTCGCCTGAATTCGGTTACAATCCACCCATGGAACCCTCGTCCCTCAGCGCCCAATCCAATAACTGGACCGTCCAGGCCGGCGAAGGAGGCCAAAGGCTCGATGTCTTCCTGGCTTCCCACCTGCCTTCCTTTTCTCGAAACCAAGTGCAGAACCTCATCAAGGAAGGCCACGTAACGCCCCTCTTCGCCGCCAAGCCGCTCAAGGCCAGCCTGCCCGTCACCGAGGGCCAAGCCTTCCGGGTGGTCATCCCCGCTTCCAAACCCTCCGAGATCCCGGCTCAATCCCTGCCACTGGATATCGTGTTCGAGGACGACCATTTGCTGGTGCTCAACAAGCCCGCGGGACTGGTGGTCCATCCCGGGGCGGGGAACCCCGATTCCACCCTGATCAATGCCCTGGTAGCCCATTGCCCCGAGATCGCGGGGGTCGGCGGGGTCCAAAGGCCGGGCCTGGTACACCGCCTGGATAAGGACACCTCAGGGCTCCTGGCGGTCGCCAAGACCGACCTGGCCTACCGATCCCTGGTCAAGCAGATCCGCTACCGGCAGATGTCGCGGGAATATCTGGGTTTGGTCAAAGGCAAGGTCACTGAACCGGGCCTGATCGACGCGGCCATTGGGCGGCACGTCTCGGCCCGCAAGAAGATGGCGGTCCAAGCCGAAGGCGGCAAGTCGGCCAAGACCCATTTTGTCCCTTTGTCCGCCAACGACGAGGCCAGCCTGCTCCACTTGAAGTTGGAGACCGGACGCACCCACCAGATCCGGGTGCACCTCCAGTTCATCCATCATCCCATCCTGGGGGACGTCGTCTATGGCTCCTCCCATGGGGGTTTTGGGCGCCAGATGCTCCATGCCTTCCGGCTGAGTTTCCAGCATCCGAAGACGGGGAAGGCCCTGTCCTTTTTCGCCCCTCCGCCGGAGGACCTCACGGCAGCGGTCCAAGCCTTGGGGCTCGCGGCCCCCGTCTGGAAGGATGTGGTTTGGAAAGGATAAAGGGCGACGCGCGCTATAACCTGAAGAACCTGCTCTTCTTGACGGCGGTTTTGAAGGTTTTGGTCCTGCTGGTGATCGCGGCGGGGGCCTTCCTGTTCCCCTTCAACAGCGCCAATTACTACGCCAATTTCACCTATCCCTTTCAAGCGCCTCCCGACCTTTGGACCCACTACAAGACCTGGGACGGCCAGATCTATCTTTACCTGTCCCAGGAAGGCTACCGCCCTGGGCACATGGCCAATGCTTTTTATCCCTTATTCCCCTTTTTGATCAAGATCATGGGTCGCCTTTTGGGCGGGAATGACCTTCTGGCGGCGTTGCTGATTTCTCATCTTTTGACCTTCGGGGCGATGGCTTATCTTTTCCTCATTTTCCGGGAGACGCTTGATGCACGGGAGGCTTTCCTGGCCTGCCTTTTCATCCTCACCTTCCCGACCGCGTTCTTCATGGGGCTCATCTATACGGAATCCCTGTTCCTTTGCCTGATCGGTGGACTTTGGTTCCATGCACGCCGGGGGGATTGGAAGCCGGCCCTGTTCTTCGCCTTCCTGCTTCCCTTGACACGGCCCACGGGGATACTGTTGATACCCCCCTTGATGGTGCTCCTTTGGGAGCGGGGACGGGCGGGCGGGCGACGGGCCGCGTCTTTTTCCTTGGGTGGCATCCTCCTGGGATTCTTGACCTACCTGGGGCTCATGCGTTATTGGACAGGGGATCCTTTTGCGTCCTTTGCGGCCCAAAAATATTTCGTGGGGAATTTCTCGGTGGGCCACTTCTTCCAACCCTGGGGGGTCTTCCTGCACGGTTTCTTCAACCTGGGAGAGGGGAACATAGGCTTGGAGTGCGCGTTATTGAACCGGGTCCTGTTCCTCGGGTTACTAACGGTCCTAGTCGCGGGATGGCGTTCCATGGGAAGGGCCGAATGGGTCTACCTGGCGGTCATGGTGCTGGTCCCCGCCCTCAGCGGCAACCTGATCCCCTATTCCCGCTACGCGCTGGTCCTTTTCCCGTTCTTCGCGTTCCTGGCCCGGCGTTGGAGCGGGCGGGAGGGGATCTTTTTGGCGGCCAGTACGGTGCTGCAGGTGATCCTGGCCTTGGAATATTCCCTCGATTATTACATCTCGTAAGGGCCGGCTACGCGGGCCTCTTTTTTCCAGCCTCGTCCCAAAGCCGGATGAAACCGTCCCACAGGCTCTTTCGCAGGCTCAAACGATAGACCGAATTCCCGGGCAATTCCTTCATCAGGCGCCTATGCGCTTCCTGCAGGTGGTGGTAGGGCATGCCCGGAAAGAGGTGGTGCACCGCATGGAAGCGCAGGCCTACCGGGCCCCAGATGGGCGAGACGAGGTCGTTACCGGGGATGGTCACCGAGTCCAGGAACTGTTCCGAGAATTCCAACACGTGGTCGGCGGGGTTGCGGTAGCAATGGGTGGCCGCCACGGTGCGGACCCCGTTCAGGACCAGGATGAGGGCCGCCACCAGGTACCAGAGGATGAAGATCTTCCAAGGCAGGAAGCCCTTCCAGAGGGCCGCCAGGAAGGCCGCGATGAAGAGGAAGGTCGCGAATTCCTGCAGCCGCCACCATTTGCCGTCCCGTTCCGCGGGTGCGGGCCTTTTCCACTCGGGGTCGATGGAAAGGGAGGAGAGGTATTCCCATAAAAGTTTCCGCAAGGGAGGGATGACGTAGGAAAGGGGGGTCAAGAGGAAGCGCAAGGCGAAGACCGCGGGCACAACGAGCATGATGAGGAAAAAGCTCACGATGCGCCAGCGCCCCAGTAGCACGAAAGGCAGGTATTCACCGTCCTCCCGGGTGCCATAGAGCTTCTGCTTGTGATGGTCGATATGGACCCCCATATAGGTGAAGGAAGGGACCAGGAAAGGGAACCCGCAGATCAGGTTCCAGACCGCGCGAAAGACCCCGAAAGTGTCCTTCTTCAAGTGGGTCAGTTCGTGGATGAAGATGACGGCCCGATAGAGGGTCACGACGCTGACCGCCACCGCCAGCAGTTGAAGGGTCGAAAGGTCCGGCAGGACGCAGGCGGCATAGAAGGCCGCCCAACCGATGCCGGCGTTCAGCAGCAGATCGGTCCAGTAGATGAAGTGGCTGGGCTCGAAGAGGTCCTCGACGATCTTCTTGGCCTCGGCCATGGGGAATGGTTGGTTTTCCATGGTGTCCTTTTCGGGTTTGTGGCGGCAGCGAGTTTATCCCAAAGGGTCCGCCTTTGGAAGCGGAGCCGGCTCAGGGCAATTGGCCCAGCATCCGCAGGGCTTCGGCGTTCCCTGGGTCCAGTTGGAGCACCTTCTCCAGGCAAGCCCGGCCCGTTCCCCATTGTTTCAAGTGCAGGCAGGTGATACCCAGGTTGTAGAAGATCTCCTCGAAGCCCCCGCCGGCGATCCTGAGTTGGCGCGCGAAAAGCGCCTGGGAGGCCGGATACTCCCCCAAACTGAGGGCGAAGAGACCCTCGCTCCCGAGCCCGATCGGGTATTCCTTGCGGGCGAAGGGGCCCGACGGAATGGTCGAACGCACCTGTTCCGATAGTTCCGCTTCGGGAATGGGCGCCAATCTCCTGGCCGAAAGCCAAAGGGACATATCCAGCCGGGGGACCTGGGGGGCGTAATCTTTGCGGAGATAAATAGCGGAATTCTCGTCGAAATAGACCAGTCGCCAGTCGGGCATGGCCATCAGTTGTTGGACCCAGGGCCGGGCCGTGTTGTATTCCATCACCAGGAGGTCCGGCCGGACCTTTTCCAGGAAGGGTTCCAAGCCCCCGGAACGGAAGCTCTGGAGGTAATCCGCGAAGCGGTCGCGGGAAGGGACTTCCAGCCTTCCGTCGATGAAGGGTTGGCCCGCCCCTTCCCAGGAAAGCCATCCGCCCCAGTCCAGTGAATTGAGCATCTCCCCGTTCAACTTTTCCTTCTTCAGGAAATTCGCGGCGGCTAAAGGCAGCCGTTCGGGATCAAGGCCGATCCCGAAACGGTCCAACCTGCGGTCCTTCACGTAAAAGGCATCGGTCATTACACGAAAGCCGAGGAAGAGGGTGATCAACACCGCGACCCAAGGGGCCCCATGGTGACGGACCCAATGACCGACCGGTCGGGGTTCCAGGTCCCGGTAGATCCGGGCCAAAAGGGGAATGGCGACCCAGGTGAAGAGGGGGATGTTCCGTACCGAGGTCCAGCCGAGGAAAAGGAAGGGAATAAGAAGTAGGAACTCGGTCGCGGTCCTGCGTGACCAGGTCCAAAGGAAGCCGGCCAGGCAGGCCAGGGACAGGACCAGGAACAACCAGACATGCAGTTGGGAGTCATAGTGGAGGTTCTGGGTGGCCAGGACCTTAAGGGGTGGAAGGAATTCCGAGATGGAACCCTGGTAAAGAGGGTCCTGGAACCTTTGCCAAAGGGTGAGAGGGAAAAGCAGGCCCTTCCAACCGTTGGGGTTCAGGAAAGAGAGCAGGAAGCCCAGGCCCAGGACCTTTCCCAGTATGGGGTCCCATTTTTTTTGGTCCAACCGTCCGCCGATCCAGAAGAGAGCTTGGATAAGGAAGCCCAGGATGAAAAGCCCTTCGGTCCAGGTCCAGAGCCACTGGGTAAGGGCCAAGCTCCAGGCCCACCGGCGGTCCTGCCGGGGGTTTCCCAGGACCCAAAGGTTCCAGCTGAGGAACAACCAACTCGCGACCTCGGGGCGGGGAATGAAACGGCGTTCGGTCATGAGCAGGGCAAGGAGGAAGAGGAGCCAACGGATCCCGGAGGGGGCTTGGGTGGCCCGGAGACGTGAACCCAGGAGCCCAAAGATCCCCAAGAGCAGGAGGGTCAAGACAATGGAGACCAGCGGGAAACCGCCCCATTGGTGGAACAAGAAAAGAAGGACCTGGAAGAGGGAATGGGGGTCCAAGTAATCCCCACCCATTTGGGTCCAAAGGTCCTGGTGGGGGATTTGGCGGTTCCGCCAGATCCACTCCCCGATCGTGAGGTGGAAACCAAGGTCGTAGGAGCCGATCTTCTTGAGCGAAAGCAGGACCAACAGAACGCCGGTGCCTACCCAAGTGAGGGTCCAGGGCTGAAGTACAGTGGCTTTGAGGCGGGTGGGTGGTTGAATGGGCATATTTTCTGCATATACATTAAGGCAAAGGTGGTTGAGGGGTTAAAAACTCTTATTTTTTCAGGTCCTCGAGGATCAGATTTTTTTAGGCCAAGAAATAAGGCTTTTTTGGAAAAAAAGTGAACTTTTTTGATCGAGTTTCTATGCCTTTAATTTTGGGGTAGAAATGGCTTTTTAACCGAAAAAGCCCAAAAATTAACTGGTTTAACATGTAAACTCTGTTATATTTTTAGCATCGAACCTACGCCTGGCCCTCTGCCAAGGGTCCTTTTCCGAACAAAAATACTTAATAAATAAAATAAATACCTGTTTTAACGTCAAGAATTCGAGGGGATAGGTCCATTTAGTCCTCTCGAAACGATTCGAGATGGTAATGAAGAACTTACAGACGGATCAAAAATCGATCGATCCTCATTCCCGATCCCTAAGCAGGATACGAGTTGTTGTTCTTTTGTCCTCTTTCTTCCTGGCTTCGCTTCCATCCGTTCTTCAAGCCCAATGCTTAGGACTGGGGCCTTATTCACCACCGGTCACTTCGGGTTGTCCCCCGGTGGGTTCAGGTTATCCCAATCTTCAGAACATGACCCACTTCATCAACTGGACGGCCACGGGCGCGAACTACGCCGCCAACACCAGCAACTCGAATCTGGTGACCATTGGCGGGATCCCGGCGGGCGCGAGCATTTACCGGGTCTATCTCTGGACCGTGAAGGAAACGTCCAGCTATGGCGCCTGCACCAACACCACCACCTTCAATGGTTCGCCCATCACGGGGACCATCACCGGGCAAGGGGATTTCAACCACTCCTGGGTCCATCCGGTCTACGGAACCACGGGCTCGAGCTGCTGGAGCGATTTTTACTGCTCCACCCGTTATGACGTGACCTCCCTGGTCTCGTCGCCGGGGAACGGGGTCTATACCATCGGGGCCGGCTTCATCGCTTCTTCCCTCGTTGTGATGTACGTCGATCCCAGCGACAACAACCTCACCACCGTGGCGTTGGCCGATGGGCTCTATGTCTGGCATGTGGCCGAGGGGACCTATGAATACGGGTTCCCGCCCCAGAAGACCAACATCGACTGGACCTGCGAGGGGAACCCGGTCTGCAGCACCCCGGACACCCGTTTCACCCGTATCGGCGGATCCAAGGACCTGGAGTCCCACCTGGACCAGTTCACGGACCAGATCGTGAATTATTCCAGCAGCGTTTCTTCCCCCGTGGTGCAATGGCAGAGCGCCCCCGGAGTGCTCACCTCCCCGGGACCTTCGCCTTGGGCCGATATCGACACCTACTATGGGATCTCCGCTTTCACGCCGGGAACGACCAAGTTCAGCTATGACCTGGGGAACGCGCTGCAAACCAGCAAGACCACCCACTGGGTGAACGTCCTGGCCTTCAAGACTTCCTGCCCGCCGACCCCTGTTACCCCGACATTCTCCAAAAGCGCCGACCGGGCCTCGCAGGCCCCCGGCGGGCCCATCACCTACACCCTGACCTACTCCAACCCGTCCTCCAAGGGCGTCACCGACACGCACAATGACAACGACGGAAGCCTTCCCCCGGTGGGTTGGATGCAGGTGATGGGGAACCAGCGTTGGAGCGAGACGAGCGGCGGTTATGTGTCGCCCATCGTCGGCGGGACGGTCCCTTCGGTCATCGTGAACGGGTCCTCCTACGGCAACAACGGGCTCCTGCAGGTGCGCCTCTCCCAGGCCCAGTGGCAGACCGCGGATGGCATCGCCTTCCGGTGGAACGGCTCCAACGGCTACACCTTGCGGGTCTTTAACGGTGGGTCCGGAGGCGACCAATTGCAGTTCTATCGTGACAATACCCTGGTCCAGAGTTTCACCCTCTCTGGGGATCCGATCCCCAACAGCATCAATTCCTTTTCCTGGGTCCAGGTCGCCATGACCAACTGCAATTTCACCATCGCCTATGACTCGGGATCGGGTTATGTGACTGTGGGGACGGTGACGGATTGCACCTATGCCAACGGCTATTCGGGTTATTACCAGACCGACTACAACGCCAACATGTACTACGACGAATACCGCTGGAGCGCCTGCAACACACTCACCAACGTCTCCATCACCGATACCCTCAGTACCAATGTCACCTACGTCGGGGCTTCGCCGGCGCCTTCGAGTGGCCCGAACCCCTTGGTCTGGAACCTGGGCTCGGTGTCCTGTGCCACGACCCAGACGATCAAGTTTTGGGTGAACGTGAACGCCTCACCCTCGACCTGCGTCATTCCCAACCAGGCGACCTTTTATTCGACCGAGTATGGGGTCGAGAACTCGGCGGTGATCAATGTGAACGTGACCGGTGGGTGCAATACCCCTACTCCCACCCCCACCGCTACGGCCACCCGGACGAACACGACTACCTCCACCGCGACCTCTTCGGCCACCTCCACCAGTACCTCGACTTATACCACGACTTCGACAGCCACTTCCACGGCCACCCGGACCAACACCACGACATCGACCGCGACCTCCACTAGTACTTCGACGAACACCACCACTTCCACCGCGACCCAGACCCCCACCGCCACGGCGACCAAGACCAACACGGCCACCTCCAGCGCCACTTCCACCAGCACCTCCACCAGCACTTTCACCCATACCACCACCTCGACCGCGACCGCCACCAGTACTTCGACCTATACCACCACTTCGACGGCTACTTCGACCAGTACTTCGACGAATACCACCACGTCCACGGCCACTTCCACGGTGACCAGCACGAACACCACGACCTCGACCGCGACGGCGACCCGGACCCATACTCCCACGGATACCTGGACCCCGATCTTTACCTTTACCCCGACCAGTACTCCCACGAATACCAACAGCGCCACTTCGACCGCCACTTCCACCGCGACCTCGACAGCCACGAATACCCATACGGTCACTTCGACTGCGACGAATACCGCCACCAGTACCGCGACGAACACAAGGACGGCTACGCCAACATCGACGAATACGGCGACATCCACGGCAACCCGGACGCCCACCGCGACCCCCACCGATACCTACGTGAACACTCCCACGAACACCGCGACAGCCACGGCGACCCGCACGCCCACGAACACCCACACCGTCACCAACACGCCCACCCCAACGGCCAGCGATACGCCCACCCGTACGCCCACGGACACCTGGACCCCTGTGTTCACCTACACCCCCACCAACACCCCGACCAAC
>DASZRK010000068.1 GCA_035549195.1 bacterium | reverse complement strand
AGCGCCGCTATCGCGCCGCCCAAAAACTGGGAATGTTGACGGTCCCCGTCATCGAGGTGCAGGCCTCGGACGTGGAGTCCCTGGAGCTGGCCCTCATCGAGAACCTGCAACGCGCCGACCTTTCCCCCTTGGAGGAGGCGGAAGGCTACCGCCGCCTGCAGGAGGAATTCAGCATGACCCAGGAGCAGATCTCCCTGAAGGTGGGGAAGGACCGCGCCACGGTGGCCAACGCCCTGCGGCTCCTCAAGCTTTCCCCCGAGGTGAAATCCATGCTGGCCTCCGGGGAATTGACCGCGGGCCATGCCCGGGTCCTGGCTTCCCTGGCGACACCCCAGGAGCAATACAAATGGGCGGAGAGGATCGTCCGCCAAGGTTTCACGGTACGGGATGTGGAAAAATGGCTCCAGGACCAGAAGGGTCCGACGCGGAAAGGGAAAACGGGCAAGGCCAAGGACCCGAACATCGCCAAGCTGGAGGAGAACCTGCGCAACTGGCTGGGCACCAAGGTGACGGTGCGTCCCAACGGGCGGCAGAAGGGTACGGTTTGCTTCGAATATTATTCCCTCGACGACCTCGACCGCGTGCTCAACCTTTTCCGCAAAGCCGGGTATCGTTGACAAACTTGCGCATTTTGTTAAATTAAAAATCAGAAAGTTACGCCGGAAGTGGCACTTCCGGTATCACGCCCGAAGGAGTACCCAGTGGCCCAAACCGGCGCAGAACAATTGGCGAAGAAGATGGAATCGGAGGTCAAGCGGCTCGCCCCCCAGGCGATCATCCGCAATGATTTCTCCAACTACAAGGACGATGGGGTCGACATCTATGTCTACGCTCCCCGCAAGGTGGCGGACATGCTGCGGACCCGTTTGAAAGGGACCCTCGCGACCGAACTCAAGCGGGTGGCCCACACCAAGGCGCAGCTCTTGATGGAAGATATCGAGAACATGACCGCCGAGGCCAAGCAGAAATACGGCATTCCGGTTTAATTTTTTAGCCGTTCCTTTAAATCGTTTTCAGTAGTTAAATTGAAGCCCCTCCCCGTATGCGGGGAGGGGCTTTTTCATTATCCGTCCCCAGGCCCCCATGCCCTTTGCCATCGAACTTTTTTTCGACCCGAAATTGGACCTAGAGGTCCAAAGGCTGGGACAAGCCCTCGAGAAGCGGGGAATTCCCGCGATCTTTTCCACCTTGGGCGCCACACCCCACGTGAGCCTAGCGGTCTTCGATTCCTATGATGGGAACAAGCTCCATTCGACCCTCAAAAAGCTCTCGGGGACCTTTCCGCCCCGTCCCGCGCAACTTTCGGCTTTGGGGACCTTCCCCGGCAAGGAGGGGGTGCTGTTCCTTTCCCCCAAGGTTGGGCGCTTCCTTCTGGAGATCCACGAGGCCCTGCATCGGTTCCTGCCCGGTGTCACCCGGGGGAATTGGGACTATTATCTACCCGAAAATTGGGTCCCCCATTGCACCCTTTCCATCCACTTGTCCCCGGGGGAACTGGCCGCAGGGATGGACCTGGTCCGCAAAAAATTTTCGGGGCTCAAAGGGCGTTACGCCCGCCTGGCCCTGGTCGAGGTCGACCCGGGGCTCAAAAAACCGATCCGTTTGATCTCGTCCATCCCCTTGTCGGGGAAGAAAAGGAATAAGTGATCATGGCGAAACCCCGGTTGTTCCTTCTGGACGGCGCGGCCGTCGCCTACCGTTCCTACTACGCCTTCATCAAGAACCCCCGGATGACCACCCATGGCCTCAACACTTCGGCGGTCTTCGGGTTCCTGACCACCCTCCTGATGATCCTGGAAAAACAGAAACCCGAGTACTTCGCCGTGGTCTTCGACACCAGCGAGCCCACCTTCCGCCACAAGATGTACAAGGACTACAAGGCCAACCGGGACGAGATGCCGGAGGACCTCTCCAAATCCTTCCCTTATCTTTTCAAGATGATCGAGGCGCTCAAGGTCCCCATGCTCAAGAAACCGGGGTTCGAGGCGGACGACATCATCGGGACCCTGGTCGAGCGCGCGAAAAAAGAGAAGGTGGACAGTGTGATCGTGTCCGGGGACAAGGATTTCATGCAGCTCATCGGGCCCTCGGTGAAGATGTTCAAGCCCAAATGGCCGGACGACTGGTCCATGGCGGACGAGAAGGACGTGATGGAGAAGTTCGGGGTCAAGCCCGAGCAGGTCATCGACGTGCTGGCCCTCATGGGCGACGCCTCGGACAACGTGCCGGGGGTGCCGGGGATAGGGGAAAAGACGGCGACCACCCTCATCCAGGAATACGGCTCCTTCGAAAATCTCTTCAAGAACGTCGATAAGATCCAAAAACCAAAACTCAAGGAGACCCTGGAAAAGAACCGGAAACTGGCAGACCTTTCGAGGGAACTGGTGACCATCCATTGCGAGGTCCCCTTGAAGGAGAAGGTGAAGGACCTGGTCTGCGAACAGCCGGACATGGCGAAAGTGCGGGAATTGTTCCAGGAACTGGAGTTCAACCGCAGCGCCAACCGGGTGGAGGAATACGCCAAGACCTTCGGGGAGGTGCCGTTCACCCTTGAGAGCCCGGAGCCGAAGGAGGCGAAAGGAAAGAAGGGGAAGGCGGCCAAGAGTAAAAAAGAGGCGGCGCCGGAGCCGGGCGAGGTCAAGGTCCCCCATGTTTCCGATAAATACCGGGCGCTCCTGACCGAGGAAGAGATCGAAAAGGCCCTGGCGGCCGCCGCCAAGGCGGGGCTGGTCGCGGTGGACACCGAAACCACCGGGTTGGACGCCTTGACGGTCGATATCGTGGGCGTGTCCCTGGCTTGGAAGGAGAAAGAGGGGGTCTTCATCCCCTTCAACCATGGGGTGGGCAAAGAAAAGGCCGTCAAGCTCCTGAAGCCCTTCCTGGAGGATCCCAAGATCGAGAAGGGCGGGCAGAACAGCAAGTACGACTGGGCGGTCTTCAAAAGCCACGGGATCGAACCCAAGGGGTTCGCTTTCGACACCATGATCGAGAGCTTCCTGCTGGATTCCTCCTACCGCCAACACAACCTGGACGCCATTTCCCTGAAGCATTTCAACTACCGCAAGATCCCCACCGAGGCCCTGATCGGGACGGGCAAGAAACAGATCACCATGGACCGGGTGCCGCTCGAGGCCATCACCCAATATGCCTGCGAGGACGTGGATTTCACCCTGCGGGCCCACGATCTCTTCGCCCCCCGCTTAAAAAAAGAAGGGTTGGAAAAGCTCTATCGCGAGGTGGAACTGCCCCTGGTGCTGGTGCTGGAAGATATGGAACGGGCGGGCATCTGTGTGGACAGCGACCTGCTGAAGGAGCTTTCCAAGGAAGCCGCCAAGGAAGTGGAAAAGCTCACCCGGAAGATCTACAAGGAAGCCGGGGAAGAGTTCAACATCGGGTCCCCCCAGCAACTGGGGAAGATCCTCTTCGAGAAGATGGAGGTCCATAAGGTCGCGGGGACCCGGATCAAGAAGACCAAAACGGGCTATGCCACCGACGTGGACGTGCTGGAGTCCTTGAAGGGCGTACCCATCGCCGACCTGGTGTTGGACTACCGCCAGCTCTCCAAATTGAAGAGCACCTATCTGGACGTGCTCCCGGAGATGGTGTCCCCGAAGGACGGGCGCATCCACACTTCCTACAGCCAGACCATCGCGGCCACCGGGCGGCTCTCCTCCAACGACCCGAACCTGCAGAACATCCCCATCCGCTCCGAGTTCGGGCGGCGCATCCGGGGAGCCTTCGTGCCGAAGGACTCCAAGCATGTCCTCATCTCGGCCGACTATTCCCAGATCGAACTGCGGGTCCTGGCCCACATCACGGGGGACCCGAACCTCATCCGGACCTTCGAGAAGGACGAGGATGTCCACCGCCGCACGGCCTCCCTGGTCTTCGGCGTCCCGATGGACCAGGTGACCTCCACCCAGCGCAACCAGGCCAAGACCATCAATTTCGGGGTCATCTACGGCATGGGTCCCCAGCGCCTGGCCCGGGAGAACGGGGTCTCCATGGCGGAGGCCAAGAAGTTCATCGAGGACTATTTCGCCAAATATCCCGGCATCCAGAAGTTCACCACCGAATGCGTGGAAAAGGCCAAGGAACAGGGCTATGTCTCCACCATCCTGGGCCGCAAACGCCTTCTCCCCGACATCCATTCCACCAATGTGGGGCTGCGCATCACGGCCGAGCATATGGCGGTCAACACCCCCATCCAGGGATCGGCGGCGGACCTCATCAAGGTCGCCATGCTCCGCATCCACGAAAAGCTGAAGGTCAAAAAGCTGGACACGACCATGTTGTTGCAGGTGCATGACGAACTGGTCTTCGAGGCACCCAAGGGGGAAGTGGAGGAGGCCAAGAAGCTCATCGTCCACGAGATGGAGAATGCCATGAAGCTGAAGGTCCCCTTGAAGGTGGACGTGGGGGTCGGCAAGAGCTGGCTGGAGGCCCATTGATCGTCGCCCTGGCCGGGGAGAGCCTCTTCAAGAAGACCCTGGAAGAGGCCGCGGCTTCGGTTTCCGTGGACCTCCTGGTACTCGAGGAGGAGGAACCCTTCTGGGCCGCGTTGCAGGAGACCACGCCGGACGCGGTCCTGGTGGAAACGGGCTTCTCGGCCTTGGACGCGGGCGAGATCGTGCAAAAGATGAAGACGAATCCTTCCACCCGCCGGATCCCGGTGGTGGCCTTCGGGGATTCTTTGCGTGCCGACCTGCTCCAGGACGCGAAGGAAGCGGGGGCGGACCTGGTGCTGGCCCGGGCGGCCTTTCGGGACCAGCTTTCCCAGTTACTGCGGCACTATGACAAAAGTCATTCGCGCTGAAGTCCCCGGTCTTTAAGCTGGTTTCCGGGCCGAAAGTTTGGACATTGAAAAAAGGCCCGGCCGGGCGCATTATTAATCACGAGCATCAATTCCATACCGTTGTTCAAGAGGAGTCGTGCCATGGGACGTTTTGAAGAGCTTTTGTTGATCCTGGCCATTGCCCTGCTGCTTTTTGGGCCGAGCAAATTGACCGACCTGGCCAAGGCGATGGGCGGGGCCTTGCGGGAATTCAAGAAGGCCGCCAGCCCGGAGGAGGAAGCCAAGGCTTCGGCCCAGCCGGCCGCCTCGCTCCCTCCGGAGACCAAGCCTGCCGAGACCAAGAACCCTTCCTGATCCTTCTTTAAAAGACAGGTCGAACAAAAAAAGCCGTTCCCTTGAGGGGAACGGCTTTTTTTGTTTTCCCCTCGATCCAAGTTCTTCATGCGTATCAGCGACGAGATGGCCGCCACCGTCAGCCCGAAAATGCAGACGATGGTCGCCCCATGGGCCGATCCCGGGTGTAGGAAAGCACCGAGCAACGGTCGGTATGAATTTCCAGCGCGTCATGATGGTGGAAAGCCTCGACGGTCAGGACACTGCCTAGCGCGAGGAAGGACGCGAAGGCCAGGCCGTAAAGGTTCTTCCGGAAAAAGTTCATGGCTTGCGGCGGCTCCTGGGTGCGTTATCATTGGGAAGGGCCCAAGAAAATGTCAACGAGACGGACCGACGAAAGGAACGACCGATGACTCCATTGCTCAAGCGGATGCCCATTCTTCTCCTATTGGGGACCTGTCTGGCCTTGGCCGGTTGCGGGGACGGAGAACCGCCCGTTCCGCAAAAACCGGGAGGGCTCCAAGCGGGGGACAAGGCCTATGACTTCTCCCTTTCGGACAGCGACGGCCGGATCATCAAGATGTCCGACCTGAAGCCGGGTTGGAGCATGGTGCTCATCCTTTACCGGGGCCATTGGTGCAGCGCCTGCCAGGAACAGTTGTCCAACCTGAAAGAGGATTATCCCCGCTTCCAGGAGCTCCACTCCACCATCGTGGCCGTCAGCGTGGACCCGGTGGAGGATTCGGCGGCCTTCAACGCCCAATGGCGTTTTCCTTTCCCCCTCCTTTCGGATCCCCTGTTGAAGGTGATCGATGCCTATGGCGCGCGGCACCCGCGCGGTCATGAAGGGAAGGATATCGCGAGGCCCACGGTCATCCTGATCGACCCCCAAAAGTTCGTGCGGTTCAAGTTCATCGGGAAGGACCCGACGGACCGTCCCACCGACAATGAGATCCTTTTCAACCTCAAGGAAATGGAAAAACGCGAGGGGATCCTGCCGAAATGAAGGACGGGAGGCGTCCATGAAGATCGGTTTTGAGGCTCAAAAGGGCCCGGTCGGGGTCCTTCTCATCCACGGTCTTTCCGGGACCCCGGGGGAGATGAAGCCCCTGGGGGACTACCTGGCGGCCAAGGATTTCACCGTCCTGGGCCCTTGGCTTAAAGGGCATGACACCAACCCCCGGGACCTGGCCCGGACCGATTGGACCGATTGGGCCGCGAGCGTTCGGGAGGCTTACGACCACCTGAAGGGCCGTTGCGACAAGCTCTACGTGGCCGGTCTTTCCATGGGGGGCTTGCAGGCCCTGCACCTGGCGGCGCAGGTCCCGGTGGCGGGGGTGATCGCCATGTCCACCCCTGTCCGGATCGATGACTTCCGTTTCAAGGGGATCGCTTTTTTCCGTTTCCTCCAATGGTGGACCTCCAACCTGACCGGCGGCATCCTCGATCCCCAGGCGCCGCCCCACGTGACCTATCCCTATGTGATGACCAAGAGCCTCTACGACCTCAAGAAGTTCATGGACCTGGTCCGTGGCGAGCTGCCCCGCATCCAAGCCCCGGTCCTGGTCGTCCAGGGCCGCAAGGATTCCATGGTGCCCCCCGGCAATGCCCAACTGCTTCACCAATGGCTGGGGTCCCCCCATAAGGACCTACTCTACCTGGACCGCTCGGACCATGTGGTGACCATGGACTTCGATAAGGACATCCTTTATGAAAGGGTTTTCCAGTTCCTCCGGTCCGCCTCCTGAGCCCGGAAAGGCGCCCCCGGGAAACCTTTTACCCTTTCGCCGTTCTTTTGAGAATTGACAGGAACGGAACCTACTTTTAATTTAAAGGTGCAAGTCAAGAAGTTCCCGGTTAAATTCGTTCGGGACTGCCCTCCTGATCCGGTCCTGGCCCTTGGGGCCCGGCCGTTCGCCGAAGTCCGTAGCGATCCCTGTTCCAAAGGAAGCGAAAACTTGTCGCCTAAACTGCGCTCCTACTTCCGCAAAAAGATGACCTTCATGGTGGTCCCCCATGACGGCGGGAAACCCTACCAATTGAAGACCCATCTTTTCCTGGTCCAGTCCATGGCCCTCCTGTTCATCGGCCTCCTGGCGCTGGCCGGTTACGTCGTTTCCCGACACGTCGATTACGAACTGGCCCGGCTGACCCAGAAGAAATTCGAGTCCAACATGCGGGACATCCTCAAGGAAGTGGACACCAACCGGTCGATCCTGGGCCGGATCTCCCTGATGGATTCCCAGTTCCGCAAGCTCCTCAAGTTGGGCGATAAGAAGGAAGTGGTCTCCCAATTCGCGGGGATGGGCGGGCCCACGGAAGAGGAATCGGCCCGGTTCTCCCAACTGCTCCAGGAGAAGAACGACGAATTGGCCCGCAAAGTGGAGGCCAACCTCAAGCTGACCCACCAGCAAGCGGTCAAACAGGAAGCCAGCTTCAAGGAGATCAGCAGCTACCTCAACAAACAGAGTTCCATCCTGGCGGCCACGCCCTCCCTTTGGCCGGTCAAGGGCTGGATCACCTCCGGGTTCGGGAGGCGGGCCTCGCCCCTCACCGGCGAGCCGGGCCGGCACATGGGGGTGGATATCGCCAACGAGGTCAATACGCCCATCCGGGCCGCCGCCGACGGCATCGTGACCTACGCGGGCTGGGAAGCGGGCTATGGCCGCTTGGTCGCCATCGAACACGGTTATGGTTACAGCACCCGTTACGGGCACTGCGCCCGTATCGAGGTGAAGGTGGGGGATGAGGTCAAACGGGGCCAGGTGGTGGGTTATATGGGTTCCACGGGCCACAGCACGGGGAGCCACGTCCATTACGAGGTCCGCGTCCACGGCGTGCCGGTGGACCCGGAGAAATACTTGCCGAAGGTCGATTGACGGCGCCGCAAGGGAGGCGACATGGGATGGTTCGGTTTCGGTGAGTCCAAGGCCATGGGCCGGGTCGAGACCCTGGTCGGCCAGGAAGCGTCGCTTCGGGGAAGTTACAACGCCAAACACACCATCCATGTGGAAGGCGAGATCTACGGGAACGTCACCAGCGAGGACGGCATCATCATCGGGCTCCGCGGGATGGTCCGCGGCAACCTGACCGCCCGTTCCATCCTCATCGGAGGCCGGGTGAAGGGCAACATCAGCGCCTCCCAAAGGATCGAGCTCCAGGCCACCGCCCAGGTGGAGGGGGACCTTTCGGCTCCCGTGCTGGTCATCGAAGAAGGGGCCGTCTTCGAGGGCAATTGCGCCATGGAGGACGCCGACAAGGTGGTGGACCTTCAGAAGGTGAAGGAGAACTGAACGACACGGCCAATTTATAATTCTTAATTTTGAATTCTTAATGGTGGAAGGGCGGCTAATGCCGCCCTTTTTTGTTTTCGGCCTGTGCTAGAATCACGCCCATGCCCAAGAACGCTTCACGCGAACCGAAACCCATCTACCTGGATTGCGCGGCCACGACCAAACAGAAACCGCCGCAGGTCCTCAAAGCGGTGGTGCGCTACGCCACCGAGGTGGGGGTCTCCCACGGACGGGGCACCTACGCGGCGGGCATCGCGGCCAACCAACTGGTCTTCGAGACCCGGCAGGCCCTGGCCCGGCTTTTCAATGTCCCCAGGTCCGAACGCATCCTCTTCACCAAGAACGTGACCGAGGCCGTGAATACGGCCCTGAAAGGGTTCCTCAAGAAGGGTGACCACGTGGTCCTGTCGGGGGTGGAGCATAACGCCGTCATCCGGCCCCTGAACAAGCTCAAGGCGGACCGGGGGATCGACTACACGCTTGTCCCGGCGTCGGCGACCGGCCGTTTGAACCCCTATGATTTCGAGGCGGCCCTCAAGCCCGAAACCCGGCTCGTTTGCCTGACCCACGCCTCCAACGTGACGGGGACCCTGGGGCCCATCGCCGAGGTGGGGGCGATCTGCGCCAAGAAGGGCGTCGCCTTCCTGGTGGACGCGGCCCAGACCGGGGGCACCACCCCGCTGGACATGAAGGCCGCCCGGATCAGCTTCCTTTGCTTCACCGGCCACAAAGGCCTGATGGGTCCGACCGGGACCGGGGGATTGGCGGTGGACCCGGCCTTCGATCTGGATTCCTTCATCGAGGGCGGGACCGGGTCCAACAGCGACAAGGAAGAACAACCCACCCAATGGCCGGACAAGTTCGAGAGCGGCACCCAGAACTATTGGGGGTTGGCCGGGTTGAAAGCCGCCGTGGACTTCTTATTAAAAACGAGTGTCCAGGCCGTCCGGCGGAAAGAGGAATCTTTAACGGCCCAGTTCCTCAAGGGGCTCGAGAAGGTACCGGGACTCAAGCTCTATGGCTTGCCCTGGGGGGCCGAAAAGGACCGGGTCGCCGTTGTTTCCTTGAATATCGAAGGAAGGGACCCGTCCGAAGTGGGCTATGAATTGGAACAACGCTTCGGCATCATGACGCGGGTGGGGCTCCATTGCGCGCCCCTGGCCCATCGTGCCATCGGGACCTACCCGACGGGAACGGTACGGTTCAGTTTCGGGTTCTACAACAAGCCCGCCGAGGTCGACAAAGCGGTCAAGGCCCTCAAGGAGTTGACGAAGAAATGAAGATCGGTGTGGCCATGAGCGGCGGGGTGGATTCCTCGACCGTGCTGGGCCTTCTCAAGGAACAAGGCCATGAAGCGGTCGGACTCACCCTCAAGATCCTCCCTTGCGAGATCACGCCGGGTGAGAACGGAGCGGTCTCCGTCAAGCAGGTGGAGCCCAAAGGCCAGCGTTGCTGCTCGGTCGAGGACATCCAGGACGCCCGGGAAGTGGCGCTGAAGCTGGGCGCCCCCCATTATGTCAACGAGGGGCTCGACGTGTTCCGGGCCAACGTGGTGGATAGGTTCCTGGACGAATACGAGCAGGGCATCACGCCCAACCCCTGCGTGGAGTGCAACCGGTTCGCCAAACTCCCGCTCCTGCTCCAGCAGGCCCTTTCCCTGGGCTGCGAGAAACTGGCGACCGGCCATTACGCCCGCCTGGACCAGGACCCTTCGACCGGCCGCTGGCGCTTGAAGAAGGCCGCCGACCTGGACAAGGACCAGAGCTACGTCCTCTACAAGCTCACCCAGAAGATCCTTTCCCACCTGCTTTTCCCCTTGGGCGACGTCACCAAGCCCCAAGTGCGGGAGGCGGCCAAGCGCATGGGACTCAATACCGCCGAAAAACCCGAGAGCATGGAGATCTGTTTCGTCACCCAAAAAAGTTACCGGGATTTTGTGAAGATCCACCGGCCCCGCGCCTTCATTCCCGGCGACATCGTGGACGTGGAAGGGAAGGTCCTGGGCCGGCATGAGGGGATCGCGGGTTTCACCATCGGCCAGCGCAAGGGCATGGGCCTTTCGGGCGGGCCCTACTTCGTGGTGGAACTCCAGCCCGATACCGCCAAGGTCATCGTGGGCCGTGACCAGGACACCTTCGTGAAGGAGTTCCGGGTGGGGGAAATGAACTGGGTGGCCTGGGCGCCCATCACGGAACCGCGTGAGGTCATGGCCAAGATCCGTTACCGTTCCGTCGAGCAAACCGCGGTCCTTTATCCGGAAGGCCCCAAGCAGGTCCGCGTGGTCCTCAAGGATCCGGCCCGCGCGGTCACGCCAGGTCAGTCCACCGTTTTTTATGAGGGGGATGTGGTCCTGGGCGGCGGGGTCATCCAGCGTCCGGCCTGACCGGGTTTTTCTTTTGGCTTCATAACGATTGAAGGTATAATCCGCCCATGTCCCTGAAATCCACCTTCCTTAAAAAGACCCTAGCGGCCCTTTTGACCCTGCAATTGGTCAATCTGACCCCTCTTTTCATCCCCAAGGCCCACGCCCTTTTCTGGGAGGACGAAGGGGATGAGAACAACAATCCCAACGAGGTCAAGCACCGTCCCGACCATTTCAACATGTTCGACTGGGTCGACGACCTGGACCGTGATTCGAAGAAGAAGACCTACGAGGAGATGGACAACCATGACCGGGGCCCGGGGGTCAACGGAGACGCCCAGGCGCTGGTGCTCATTACCTCGGGGGTGGTGGGGTTGGCCGGCGGGCTCCTTCTTTCCTATGAGTTCAGCGGGGCCAACGACAACGTGACCTCCAATATGTTCATCGGCGGGGCCATCGGCCTGGGGGCGGGGTTGGGCATCGGCGCCCTCATCATGCCCCATGACTACAACGTGAACCCCATCGCGCTGGATAACGATGGGATGAAGTTCCGCCAAGCCTGGCTGCAAGACCCGGTCCGCCTGCAGGTGGCCCAGGCCTTCCATCCTTCGCAGGTTTCCGTCCAGTTCCAATTTTAAAAACCGCCGACGCTGTTCCTGTCCGTCCGTCCCTGATGGGGCGGGCTTGTCGTTCAATGCCATGATCGAAGGTGCCCCGTGCTCAATTACGTCCGTGTCAAATTAAAACCCAAGGAGGAGGACCGCCTGTTGGCGGGCCACCCCTGGGTCTTCGCCAACGAGGTGGACAGCGCCCCCAAGGTACTGGCCCCCGGGACCCTGGTGGAGGTCATCACCGCCAAGGGGAAGCATGTGGGGCGGGGGGTGGCCAACCCGACCTCCAAGATCCTCATCCGTCTCCTGACCCGTTCCTTCACGGAGGAACTGGACGATGCCTTCATCGCCGGACGGGTCCAAAGGGCCCTCGCGGTCCGGAAGGAACTGGGCGAAAAATGGGGTACGGACGGCCTGCGGCTCCTCTTCGGCGAGGCCGACGGCCTGCCGGGCATCCTCTGCGATGGTTTCGGGAAAGACCAGGCGGTCCTTTCCTGCTTCAGCGCGGGGATGAAGCCCTTCCTGCCCGCCATCACCGCCGCCCTCAAGACGGCGGGTTATAAGCACATCTTCGAGAAGAGCGCGGGGGAATCCCGGCAGAAGGAAGGCATGGCCGAGTCCCAAGGCTGGCTGACCGAGCCGGGTCCGGGCGCCATGGTGTTCCATGAGGGAAAAGCCAAGTTCACCGCCCGGCCCGAGCAGGGGCAGAAGACGGGTTTCTACCTGGACTTCCGGGAGGTCCGCCGCCGTATCTTCGAGATGAGCCGGGGCCGAAAGGTGCTGGACGCTTTCTGCTACACGGGAGCCGCCTCCATCCAGGCCGCGCTGGGCGGAGCGAAGGAAGTGACGGGATTGGATTCGTCCCAGCCGGCGCTCGACGAAGGGACCCAGACGGCCCAGGCGAACGGGGTGGGGGACCGGGTGCGGT
>DASZRK010000067.1 GCA_035549195.1 bacterium | reverse complement strand
GCGGTATTGGTCGCAGTGGAAGAGGCTGTATTGGTCGCCGTCGGGGTGGCCGTATCCGTAGCGGTCCGGGTAGCCGTGCTGGTCGCTGTGTTGGTGGCGGTCGACGAAGCCGTGTTCGTCGCCGTCGGGGTCGCAGTATCCGTGGCGGTTCGGGTGGCCGTGCTGGTCGCGGTGTTGGTGGCAGTGGAAGAGGCCGTGTTCGTTGCCGTTGAGGTCGCGGTATTGGTCGCAGTGGAAGAGGCTGTATTGGTCGCCGTCGGGGTGGCCGTATCCGTAGCGGTCCGGGTAGCCGTGCTGGTCGCTGTGTTGGTGGCGGTCGACGAAGCCGTGTTCGTCGCCGTCGGGGTGGCC
The DNA here is from genome assembly GCA_035549195.1 of bacterium. NCBI lineage: Bacteria > bacterium. The sequence continues at coordinate 10,145 of DASZRK010000067.1, read as the reverse complement.
GTGTTCGTGGCGGTCCGAGTGGCAGTGCTGGTCGCAGTGTTGGTGGCTGTCGACGAAGCCGTGTTCGTCGCCGTCGGGGTCGCCGTCGAGGTCGCGGTATTCGTCGCGGTTCGGGTCGTGGTGTTCGTCGCCGTATTGGTGGCCGTGGACGATGGCGTGAAGGTGGGGGTCCGGGTCGAGGTATTGGTCGGTGTATCGGTGATCGTGTTCGTCGGGGTGCTCGTGGGGGTCGAGGTAGGGGTTTTCGTGAAGGTCAGTGTGGGGAGAGGCGTGTCGGTCCGGGTAGAGGTAACGGTCGGGGTCCAGGTATAGGTCCGGGTGAACGTATTGGTGATGGTGCTGGTCGGAGTGTTCGTGTAGGTGGGGGTCGGTGTGTAGGTGAAGGTCGGGGTGTAGGTGAAGGTGCTCGTGTTCGTGAAGGTGATCGTGTAAGTGGCGGTCGGGGTATAGGAAGCGGTGGGAGTATAGGTGAAGGTGGGCGTGAAGGTATTGCTGGGCGTGAAGGTGGCGGTGACCGTCGGGGTAAAGGTGGGGGTGAAGGAACGGGTCGGGGTATAGGTGGGCGTATTGGTGAACGTGTTCGTCACCGTAAAGGTATAGGTCGGCGTACAGGTGGCGGCGGGGGCGGCCTTGATCTCGATCCCCCAATTGTATCCGGTTTCGCAGCACCAATTCGGGTTGAAGCTTTGGTTCAGGCTATAGGCAGAGGTGGACCCGGGCGAATAATCGCTGAAAGCCAATCCAAGTTGCACGCTGCCCACATATTGGGAAGAAAGGGTCTTCCGGATGGTCCCGTTCACTATCCCGTAATTATTCAAACATGTATTCCCCTGCGTCGGGAGCAGTTGGAGGATCGTGCTGGTCGAGGTGGAAGGGGTGAAATTAAAGGCGGTGGTCACCGGGGTGTTAGAACATCCCGAAGCCGAGTTGGTCGTATTCACGCTGGTCGTGCCAATCGGAGAGGTGCAGTCGGCGCCGCTATAGGTCCACCAATCGTAGATCCAAGCATTGGCCCCCGAATTCCCCAAGGGGGTGCTGCCGCCAAAGATGCTCAAGGGTCCTCCCGAGGTGGGGTTGACGATGTAATAAAGGGATCGATAGACCGTTTGGCTGCCGGTATAGGTCTGGACGCCCCCCAGGCTTTGCATGACGACACCGTTGTAGTTGATCGTGCCGTTGGTGGTATTCCAAAAATTACCCGAACTTTCGAGCATCACGAACAGGACATAACAACCACCGGAAGAGGCGCCGAAATTCAAGGTCGTCGTCACCCCGGCTCCCGTGGTCGCCGAGGAGACATGATAATCGCTGTCGTAAGCGGGATTGCTTCCACCGCTCCCGCAAGGGACCAAAGGGGTCGGGGTGATGGTCGCGGTCCAGGTGGCGGTCGGCGTGAAGGAAGGCGTGAAAGTATAGGTGTTGGTCGGTGTGAAGGTCCCTGGCAACAGGGTGTTGGTCCAGGTAGGAGTGGGGGTATAGGTGGAGGTCGGCGTAAAGCTCTTGGTCGGGGTGTAGGTATTCAAGGGCGAAGTAGGCGTATAGCTGGGGGTGGGCGTAAAGGTTCTGGTCGGGGTGTAGGTGAAGGTATTGGTCGGGCAGAACATGGTGACGTCCGCAGAGGAAGTCGCCCCATACCCGGCCACGGAAACGCTATTGGTCTTGACCTGGCAATAGTCCGAGGGCCCGACCGAATAATCGATGAGCCAATAGTTCAGGGTCACGCAATAGGACCCTCCCGAAAGGGGCGCTCCCGGGAAACCCTCGGAGAAGATGAAGGGATCGCCGTAGGGGCCTTGGGGCGGGCCCGGGCTCCAGGGGCCGCCATAGCTGAACCCGGAAGGTTTATTGTCGAGGATGGTCACCGGGCTGGTCACCGCGCCACCCGTGTTGCAAACAATGGCCTGGTAGGTCACGTTCTGGCCCGAATTGATCCCGGAAGTGGGGCCCAACGCCGATTTGGTGATGGTGAAATCGGGAGGGCCCGGCGGGTTCACCATGGTGATGGGCATGCATTCGCGGAAATACATGTTGGCCGGGGCCGGGATGTTCTGCGGGCTCTGGGTCGGTGCCAGGGCGCAGGCCACCTGGCCGGTGAGCGGATCGAAGATCCGCTTGGCCCAGAAAAATTCGTTCAGGCAGACCGGGGTGTCCTTGAAATAGGTCCCCGGGGCGGGATTGGACCAGCTCGGGCTGTACCAGGGATTGCCGCCGACATCGTTGGGCGGGGGTGAGGTGCCGGTCGAGTCCCAATAAAAACTCAGGTTCCCGGCGTTGTCGCTGGTCATGTAGGAGTGCTTTCCACCGACACAAGTGATGTCAAAAACCCAAGAGGACAGGGTTTCGCAACAAATGGTGTTCGTGGTCTGGACCCCCAAGCAGTTATTGCCGGTACTGTTGATGACCGCCAATTGAGCCGGGCTCAGGACAAGGCTCGAGGGGGCGGATCCCGTCCCCTTGCTCACATAAGGGAAACTTCCAAGGGAGATCCCATTCAACCAAATATTGGAAACGTCATCCCCCGAAGCGTAGATGACCGCCGAGAGCGGCGTGCAGGTCTGGGCCCTTGAGATGCTTGGGGAAAAAAATCCGAGGAACAGAAGACAAAGAGCCATCGATCCTTTCCAAACGGGATGAAAGGAGCGCCGTCTTTCTCTTGTTGAAATGTTTTTAGGTCGGTTGCTCAAAAAAATTCTTTGATACTCCCACTTTAACGTTGGACTTCTTTGCACAAAAAGTAGCACTCCAGCATTTTTCGATCCCGGGCAGTGGAAAATAAAGTTGGTTTTACGGGAAACTAGGATTTAATCGGTCAACTTCTGGGTAATTTCAAAACCCAAAACCGTTTTGGAAAACGATTTAACCATCTTGATCATGATGAACCTAACGGATGATTTCGACGAAATTTTACCATTTTTAGGGCATTTTTTATGTTTTTTCTGATCCAAGGGCCTTGAAAAAAGGCTTTGTTTTCAATGCTTTTTACTATCCCAGCTCCCGCCAAAAGGCCCCTTTTTTCGCTTTCAGGGGCATGAGTCCCTTCCCCGGGCTCCCATAGGTCCTGTGCTATACTGCCCCACTTTTCCGCACCAAAACCCGAAAAGGAACACATGAACCCCAATATCCTCCCCCTGACGGCTTCCTGGCAGTCATTAACCGAAAAAGCGCTCAAAAAAGAGCCTTTGGGCCGGGAAGAAGCCCACCAAGTCCTGGCCGCTCCGGACTCCGAGACCTTCCCCATCCTTTTTGCCGCCTATCGGGTCCGGACCCATTTCCACGGCTCCAAGGTCAGGATCCACGTCCTCCAGAACGCCAAGTCCGGCGCCTGCCCCGAGGATTGCGGTTTCTGCTCCCAATCCTCCAAGTACCAGACCCCCGCCCCCCAATATCCCATGATGGAAGTGGAGTCGTTGGTCGAAGGGGCCCGCAAGGCGAAGGCCGCCGGGGCCTGGAAATATTGCATGGTGACCGCCACCCGCGGACCCAGCAACCGGGACCTGGACGTGATCTGCGAGGCCACCCGCCGCATCAAGGCGGAGGTGGGGGTCAAGGTCTGCACTTCGCTGGGGATCCTGACGGCCGAGAAGGCCCAGCGCCTGGCCGAGGCCGGCGTGGACCGCTTCAACCACAACTTGGAGACCTCGGAGCGCCTCTATTCCAAGATCGTCTCCACCCATCAATATGAGGACCGCGTCCGGACCACCCAATTGGCCAAAGAGGCCGGCATGGAGGTCTGCTCGGGAGGCATCGTGGGCATGGGCGAGGGGATGGAGGATGTGATCGACCTTTGCTTCAGCCTGCGCGAGGTCGGGGCCACTTCGGTCCCGGTGAACTTCCTGGACCCGCGGCCCGGCACGCCCTTCGAGAAATACCAGCGGGTCGATGCCCTTTACGCCTTGAGGGTCCTGAGCCTGTTCCGTTTCGTCCATCCGGACGTCGATGTGCGCGCGGCGGGCGGGCGCGAGGTCACCTTCCGGGCCCTCCAGCCCTTCGTGCTCCTGGCGGCCAATTCGATCTTCACCAACGGTTATCTCACCACGGGCGGGCAGGGTCAGGACGCGGACCTGCGGATGATCCGGGACATGGGGATGGTGCCGGAAGTGGCGGGGGGCGAGTTCCACGCCTGAGACGGTCGGCAAGACCTCCGGGACAGGGTCCAAGGACAAGGACCAAGACCGTAACGGTCCCGCCCCCGGGATCCCCTGTGGAAACCCCGGGCTTTTCCTGAGGCATCGCTTGAAATAAAAAAGGGCCCGAAAGGGCCCTTTTTTATTTCCCGGAACGCGCTTCGCTTAATGGAGCAGGAGGACCTTCTTGACGGTCCGCTGGGCGGCTCCCATGGGGTCGGTCATCTCGATCTCGGCCAGGTACATGCCGCTGGCCAGCGGCTTGGACGAGAGGTCCCACTGGAGGAAGCTGGCCCCCGTGGTCCCTTGGGCCGAATCCACCAGTTCCCCGGCCAGGGTATAGAGCCTCACCGATAGGGTCAGGTTGGCCGTGGCGGTGGCGTCGAACTTCAGCACCCATCCGTCGGTGGCCGCATGGTTGGGGTTCGGATAGACCGCCACCCCGCCCGGGGCCAGGTCGGTCCCGTGATGGAAGACGGTGATCTCCTTGATGATGGTCGATTCCCCGCCCTGCCCGTCGTTCGCATGGACCTCGATGAAATACTGCCCGCTTTGCACGATCTGTCCCTTGTCGTTGCGGCCGTCCCAGGCCAGGGTCGTGCCGTTGGAGAGGACCACCTGCATGTTGGAATTGACCCCGCCCTGGTAGCTGGGCGAGAGGGTGTTGGTGGAAACGCTGACCCCCGCCGTCAGGTTGGTGGCGTCGGCCAGGTATTGGCCCAGGTGCCGGATGACCTCCCCGGCCTCGTTGTAGATGAAGACGTCGGTGGCCGCCAGGTGCCGGGCCACCATGGCCACGGCGGTCACGGTGGTGACCGAGCCCAAGTTGTCCACGTTGTCGATCTTGATGTAGTACTTGCCGTTCGTCACCTCGTCGCCGCTTTCGTCCGTCCCGTCCCAGGTCCCGATGATCTTCCCCAAATAGCTGATATCCACCGTGTCGTTGATGGAAAGCAGGGTATCGACCGGCAAGGTGGCGTTCAGGATGGGCTGGGAATATTTCTGGATGAGGATGGTCTTCACGATCTCCCCCGCCTCGTTATAGACATGGATCTCCACCGTGTATTCGCCCTGCAGGGTGGCCGGGGCCTGGGCGATCTTGGGGCCGCTCGCCTGGGGATAGGTCAAGGCCGCCACGTTGAGGAAGCGGGTCCCCGCCGGGAGGAAGTTCTGGACCTGGGCGTTGTAGGTCAGGTTGTAGGAACCTACGGGCACGGGTCCTGGGATGTTCCAGACCAGCAGTTGCCCGGTCCCCGGCGTCGGACCGGGGGTGGGAAGGCCCATGGTCGTGAAGGTCCCCGGACCCGGCGGGGCCGGGATGGGGGCGGCGCTGATGAAGTCCAGGCCCGCCGGTAGTGTGTCCCAGACCACCAGGCTGGAAGCGGTGTTGGTCGTGACATCGATGTTGAGGGAATAGGTCAGGATTTCGCCCGCCCGGGGGGCGGTGTTCGAGACGGTCTTGGCGATCTCCACATCCACGACCGGCGTGGGGGTGTTGGTGGCCGTGTTGGTCGGTGTGTTCGTCGGGGTCCAGGTCGGGGTGGCGGTCGCGGTGTCGGTCGGCGTGTTGGTGAAGGTCCGGGTCGCAGTGTTGGTCGCGGTGTTGGTGGGGGTGCGGGTCGGGGTCGGGGTGGCCGTATCCGTCGGACTGTTGGTGGGCGTGGCCGTATTGGTCGGCGTCGGGGTATTGGTGGGCGTGTTCGTCGGGGTCGGCGTGTTCACGAAGGTGTCCGTCGGCGTGGCCGTCGGCGTGCGGGTGTTGGTGGGGGTCGGGGTATCGGTCGGGGTATGGGTGGGTGTCCGGGTGGGCGTGTTCGTCGGGCTATTGGTCGGGGTGGCGGTCGCCGTATTGGTCGGCGTGTTCGTGGGCGTATTGGTCGGGGTCCGGGTGAAGGTCGGCGTGGGTGTGTTCGTGGGGGTCAGGGTCGGGGTGGGCGTCGGGGTATTGGTCGGGGTATTCGTGGGGGTGCGGGTCGGGGTGTTGGTCGGTGTGGGGGTCGGGGTGTCGGTCGCACAGCCGGTGATCACCGCCACCACCGCGTTGGAGGTCACCGCCGCGCTGCTGGTGTTGTCCCGGATGGCTGCGGCATTGGTCACCGAATTGGAACCCGAGCAGGAAGCGACCCCCCACCAGGTGAGGGTGGTGCTGGGCTGGTCGAAGATCGTCACGGGAGAGAGGTTCCAGAGGACCTGGTCGTTGCCTGCGGTGTTGGTGCCATGCACCACCGGGACCAGGCTGGTCCCCGAGTAGGTGATCCCCGCCGGGACCGTGTCCCAGATGCGGGTGCTGACCGCCGCGTCATCCCCCAACATCCGCAGGTTCCCGTAAAGGTCCCGGCCCGTGGTGTAGGTCGAACCGCTGGAGGCCGGGTTCGATTGCCAGCCGTATTGGTAGTTCCCCGGGCCACCGCAGGTGACCCCGCTGGAGGTCGTGGTGGTGGTATAGGTGATGTCCCATTGTCCGGCGGGAGGCTCGGGCGTTCCCACGGGCCAGACCACCGCGTCGATGGTGATGCTGGTCCCCACCACCGTGATCTGGGCCTTGATGGTGTACCAGGTATCGTAAAGGACCGGGCTGGAGCCCTTCATGTAGGTCGACTTGAAACCGCCGGCGTGGGTTTGGCGGACCGCCACGTAGGAATTGGCGGTGCCGTTCTCCTGCAGGCTGAAGAAGCTGGGCGCGTCGTCCCGGGAAAGGATGAGGACGTAGCCGAACCCCGAGGAACTGTTGACCGCGATGGGAAGGCTGGCGTCCTGGCCCGTGCCGTTGGAGGTCGAGCCATCCTGCAGCACCGAGGGGATGTTGATGTCCCCTTCGATGATATAGGTCCCGCCGCTGCAAAAGGGCGCCGCGGGCGTGTTGCGCATGAGGGTCTCGTAGTCGGCGGTGGTGTTGGTGCCGGTGCGGGTCTGGACATCGATGTAATGGTTCCCGGCGAAATCACTGGCGATCTTCCAGGGATAAAGGTTGTTGCTGGTGGTGTAGCCCGTCCCGTCATAGCCCGTGACATTGGTCCCGGTGTTCGAACCGCTCCCCGACGTGTCGTTCAGGTAGGAGTCGGAGGTCTGCAGGCTCGTCCCCCCGATGCTGTAGGTCAGGGTATAGGTGATGGTCTGCCCGGGGGTCAGCGAGGTGGCCGACTGGCTCTTGGAGATCTGGAACTTGCCTCCGATGGCCACGTTGGCCGAGCCGGATGCACTGAGGTCGCTGGAAGCGGCGGTGGCGGTATTGGTGATCTGGGTGCCCGGGGTCCCCGAGGCCACCTTGGCCAGGACCCAGACATAGCCGGTCTGCAAACCCTTGGAATAAGGCAGCACCCACTTGGCCGTGGAACCGGCCACGGTCCCGCCGGGGCTGATCTCGGAGCCGTTCGAACTGGCCAGGGTGACGGATCCAGGCAGGGTGTCGGTGATCGTGATCGGTCCGTCATTGGCATAGGTGTAATCGACCCGGAACAGCACCAGGTCGCCGACGTTGGCCTGGTTCCCTTCCGCGCTTTTGGCGATGGAAAGGCTCGGCGGCGGGAAGGGGATGTTGATGGAAGTATGGTTCTGGGATTCCAGGTTGGCCAGGTCGTTGCACTTCGCGTCGCAGCCGCTCCCCGCCACCACGAACTGGTAGGTGCCGCCCCCGGCGAAACCCGCCGGGACGGTCACGTTGAAGATCTGGGTGGCCGGACCCGTGCCCCCGGGGTTGAGCAGGAACCCGCTGGAACTCACCGGCGGGCTGGCGGTGTCCGAACCGCCCGAACTTCCCCCGTAAATGACGAAGTCCTGGTTGGGCGTGCTGCAGGTCTGGATGGTGGTGGCGATGCTGTTGAAGGCGCCCAGCATATAGACCTGGTTCCAACCGCCCGTCTGGGTATAGACCACCGTGACCGGGATCACCTGCCCCGGACTGGCGGAGGCGACGGTCGTGACACTGTTGATGGTCAATCCGCTCGGGCCGCAAGCCGCCCAAAGGCCCGGCCGTTCCCCGAAGAAGATCGCCGCTAGGAACAAGGCGCCGAGGATCCATGGGCGTGAAGGCTCACGCAAACGAGGGGTCGGAGGGGTTGTCAGGGGCCGGGCCGTCATGTCCACTCAAGGTCCTAAAAAAGGCTTTTCATGAAGATTGAACCGGTTAAATGTCGGGAGAAAGGGGCCGGAAAATGACTTGTGAAAGCCTTGATTCGATTTTTGAGATTCTACCTTGATATGTAACGGAATGAAAATAATCCAAGTTCTTTTAAAACGTAAAAGCTGAGCTTCTTTAACGTAAAACGGACTTTTCCCAAAAAAGACACATCGTTTGGGGGGCTCTTCGGATGGAACAGAAGGAAAAGGACCGCCCGGGGAAATTCCCGGGGCCGGTCAGTGAAGCAGAAGGACCTTTTTGATCGTCTGTTGGGTGGCGCCCATCGCGTCCGTCATTTCGACATGGGCCAGGTACATGCCGCTGGCCAGTGGCTTGCCGGAGAGATCCCAGGCCAAATAGCTCGTCCCGGCCGCCCCTTGGGCGGAATCGACCCGTTCGCCCGCCAGGGTATAGAGCCGGACCGACAGGGTCAGGCCGGGCGTGGCCGTCGCGTCGAATTTCAGGACCCACCCGTCGGTCGCCAGGTGGTTGGGGTTCGGATAGACCGCCACCCCGCCCGGGGCCAGATCCGTCCCGTGGTGGAAGAGGGTGATCTCCTTGCTCACGGTGGAATCGCCGCCTTGGCCGTCGTTCGAGCGTACCACGATGAAATACTGGCCGCTGGAGACGATCCGGCCCGCGTCGTTCCGCCCGTCCCAGACCATGGTGGTCCCATTGGCCAGGGTGACCGTCAAGGTGGCGTTCACCCCACCCTGGTAGCTGGGCGAGAAACTGTTGGAGGAAACGCTGACCCCCGTCGAGAGGGTCACCGCATCATCGACGGACTGGTCCAGGTGCCGGATGACCTCGCCCGATTCGTTGTAGATGAGCACCGTCGTGGAGGCCAGGTGGCGGGCCACCATGGCCACCTGGGTGATGGTCGTCACCGACCCCAGATTGTCCACGTTGTCGATCTTGATGTAGTACTTCCCGTTGGTCACTTCCGCGCCCGAGTCGTTCGTGCCGTCCCAGGTCCCGATGACGTGGCCCTTATAAAGGATGCCGATGGTGTCGTAGATGGACTTCAGGGTGTCGCTGGCCCAGAGGGAAACGTTCAGGATGGGCTGGGACAGGCGCTCGATGGGGAAGGATTTCACGATCTCGCCCGCTTCGTTGTAGACGTGGATGTTCACGATGTAGTTGCCCTGCACCGTGGCCGGGGCCTGGGAGATCTTGGGGGAGGCCAGCCCCGGATAGGACAGGGCCGCCTCGTTCAGGAGCACGGTGCCGCCGGGGACGAAATCATCGACCTGGGCCGAGTAGTTCAAGGTATAACTCCCGCTGGGGACGGGCCCCGGGAAGGCCCAGACCAAAAGCAGGCCCGTGCCCGGCGTGGGGCCGGGGGTGGGGAGCCCGATGGTCGTGAAGGAACCGGGGCCCAAGGGCGCCGCGACAGGCGTGGCCGCCACGAAGCTCATGTGGGCCGGCAGGGTGTCCCAAACGGTGATGCCCGAGGCCGGGTTCGCGGGCACGACCAGATGGATCCCGTAGATCAGGGTCTCATCCGACTGGGGCGCGTTGTTGGAGACCGTCTTGGTGACCTCCACGTCCACGAAGGGGGTCGGGGTGTCGGTGGGGGTGTTGGTGCTGGTCGGCGTCGCCGTGTTGGTCGGGCTGTTGGTGGGAGTGCGGGTGTTGGTCGGGGTCGGAGTATTGGTGGGGCTGTTGGTCGGGGTCGGGGTGGCCGTGTGGGTCGCGGTATTGGTGGGCGTGGCGGTGTTGGTGTTGGTCGCCGTATTCGTCGGAGTGTTCTGGCTCGTGTCGGTGGGCGTGGCCGTCGGGGTGTTGGTGGGCGTGATGGTGGGGGTGTCGGTGGGCGTCCGGGTCGGGGTCACGGTGTTGGTGTCCGTCGGGGTGTTGGTCGGCGTGTGGGTCGGGGTCACCGTCGGGGTGTTGGTGGGCGT
>DASZRK010000066.1 GCA_035549195.1 bacterium | reverse complement strand
GGGTGTCCAGGTGTTGGTCGGGGTCGCGGTGAAGGTGTTGGTCGGCGTGAGAGTGGGGGTATTGGTCCGGGTAGGTGTGGGAGTAGGGGTGTTGGTCGGGGTCGGAGTAAAGGTATTGGTGAAGGTGGACGTCATGGTATTGGTCCTCGTTGGGGTCGAAGTAACGGTATTGGTATTGGTCGGGGTCAGCGTGGGCGTATTGGTCCGGGTGGCGGTATAGGTCGGGGTATTGGTCGGTGGCGGGGTCGTGCAATTGGCGTTGGTGAAATTGACCGAGTTCGAAGTGACCGCACCGGATCCCCAAATGCCCCGGGCCACGTTGGTGCTCAGGCATTGGGCCGGGTCGGTGCCGATGTAATAACTGACCGCCATGATGCTCACCGCCGTGCAAAATCCATAACCGGGAAAACCGGAAGGATAGACCCAGGTCAGGGGCGTCCCACCGGAAAAGATGGGTCCATATTGGGTGGTGGAACCGGATCCCCCGCATTGGGCCGTTCCGGTCCAAAGATCGGTATAGCAATGGCCCGGATAGGGGGCATCCGTCCCGAACCCTGAACCGGAAGTGAGCGTATCCACAAAGGTCGCCGGACCCGAGGTCGGCCCCCCCGTGTTGCAGATGTTCACCACGAAGGTCACGGCCTGCCCCGCGGTCACGCCCGAGGTGGCTCCCAGGATGGACTTGGTGATGTTGATGTTCGGCGTGGGGGAGGCGGTGGGGCAGGTGGTGGTCAGCGTGAAGGTCTGCCGGTAATAGACGGACGCGCCGGGCGCCTGGCCATTGAAGGTACCCGAAGTGCTGGTCCCGTTCCCTCCGTCCAGGTCGGCCCCCAGGGGCGGCAGGGGCAGGCCGGTGACGGGATCGAAGGCGTTGGCCAAGTAATAGGCGGGCGTGTAATAGATCGGGGTCGGGTTGACCCAGCCGCCCACGCTTCCCTGGTTGTAGGATGAATTCCACCAGGTGACCGATCCCGAATCGTTGGGGGGCGGGTTGAAGGGACTGTTCGGACTGTTGTAGAGCTTGACGTTTCCGCTGTTGCTGGTGACGTATTCTTTGGACCCATTGCTCATGTTCATCGTCAAGGCCCAGGTCGCCCAGTTGTAACAGCAGGCCGTGTTGTAGGACTGAACCGCGATCGTATTGGTGCCGGCGACCAGGTAGGCGGCGGGGACCGTGAAACAAGGGATGGGTTGGCCCTGGGCCACATCGGTCACCGGGGTCCCGGCGATCTGGTTGCCGTTGATCCAGACCGTGCCGACGTCGTCAGCCCCGATGCAGATCTGAGCGGAGGAGACTGAACATTGGGCTCGAACAGATGATGGATGGACAAAAAACGTCAGGAAAAAAACAAAAAAGAACGACAAGGCAAAAGGGTTCAAAACCCTAAAGAAATGATTGAAACGTTTTAATGTAGTTATGGATCTCAACAAGTAAGCGCTTCCCTGGCTCGATTTTGGGCGCCATCGACAAATGGAACCGGTTCAATGAATGGGCGTAATGATGGCGTTGAAGGTCTTGAATTCTTGTTGGAAGTCTATAGCAGGTGGATGGAAAAGTAAAAAATGCGGGCCCGAGGTTTTGCGGGAAACCTCAGTGAAAAGCCTCGATCGAACGGAAAGCATCCGGGAACCTTTATATATCCACGATTCCCCGTTTAAACAAATCCTAGAAAGTTTCGGAGAGTTTCGACTTAATAAATATTTTCATTACCGTCTTTAAGCGGCTCATTCGGGTGGAACAAAAAAAGGCGCCGGAATCCCGGCGCCTTTTTTACTGGAAGGACGGATCAATAGAAACTGACGTTGTCGACCCACACGTCCGACGCCAAACCAGGACCGACAGACCACTGTACCTGCTGGATACGAGAAGGATCGAAAACTGTAGGCCCCCCATATGAATTACCCGAAGCAATCATTTGGGTCCAACTTATTTGATAGAAGTTCCAAGAGCTGGAAAAAGTAAAATTCAGCGTATGAGGACCGATCGCGTAATTGCTGACGACCACATCGTTATCCGTAATGGCGAAAGCGACCGTCGGGGCTCCCACGGTGCTTTTCGCGTAGAACTGGATCCCGGAATAATTGGAGGCATTGTAATTTCCTTGGGGTGTCAGGAATGAGAAACCAAAGCCAGCCCCATAGGTGACAAAACCAGAGTTAGTTGATACTTCAACACAATGAAGGCTTGTTCCGGTGCCATTGTATCCAACACCTGGACTCGCCATCACAAATGAACCAGCAGATCCTCCCACGAGTTGAACTCCACCAGGGGCCGTATCGTGGTAGTTGTACCAATACCCCGTCCGGCATTTATTTGCCAAGATACCGTTGTTGTTGTCCTCCATATCGTCGATCAAGGTAGGGGTCGAAATATTCGAGCACGTGCTGTAAGGCGGGGTCTGGGTCGGCGTGGCGGTGACCACCATGACATTCAAAGGAGGATATCCACCCTTGCATCCGACCTGCGATGCCGCCAAGGGGATCAGGATCCCCAAGGCCAAGATCACGACCAAAAATGTCTTTTTCATCCGACCCTCCACCTTCTCAATAGAACTGCACTTCATCCACGTAAAAATCGATGGTGAGGTTGCCCGGCACATTGTTGTTGCTTTCGGCCCAGTCCAAGTAAAGGATCTGCTGGAGGTTCAGGCCCGAAAGGGTGGTGGGCGAAATGGCCGCCCCATAGGCTCCCCGCGTAAAGGTGGCGAAAGGAGCCGTGGTCGATTGCCATACCCCGCCGGTGGAGGCGTAGTTCACGACGAAGTCGTTGTAACAGGCGTTGGAAGGCGCGCTCAGGTTGCAATCACCCCCCGCGGAAGGTGGCTCGGTCTGGGCCACCGGGATGGAGAAGACCCGTTTCCCCGCGTTGTCCGTCCCCATGACCTTGAGGTAGAACTTTACTCCCGTGAAAAGCTGGGCATCGGAGTAAGCCGTCACGGACGGGGATTTTTCCAAGGGGATCTGGAGTTGAAGGGAGGGATAGGTCGCGTTACCCGTATCGGTGACCGCGCCGGAAACGTGGTAGCAGAAACCGGTCCCATTGGCTCCCGGGCTCGCCAGTGCACCGGACCCGGTCCCGTAACCCGAGGTCGGATTGATGACCATGGCGGCCCCGGGAAGGATGACCTGGTTCCCCGGCCGGTTGGCCTCCGCCAAGGTGGGATTGACCCCGGTCCCGGACTCGAAATCAATGGCCGTCGCGGCCGAAGGCCCACCGGTAGAAAGGTAGTTGGTCGGATAGACCGTGTTGCAACCCACCCAACCCAGGACAGCAAGGGCTCCCAAGGCCGGGAGAAAGAATTTAGAAGTGGATCTCATAGCTGACCTCCCCGAAATGGTTGCTCATAGTGGTTTGGTTCGGGTTCCCCAGCACCAGGTCCCCTTCCGTCCAGTCGTAGTCGAAGAAGATGGTGGAGTTCTTGTTGACCTTGAAGGCCGTGGAGAACCGCAGGGTCTGATTGCTCGCGTCGATGGTGACCGGGCTATAGAGCCCCAGCGCGCTGTTGTCGTAAAGATAAGGATAGCTGGCCAAGAGTTCCCCCTGATAACCCGCTTCGGTCCCCTGCGCGCCCTGCCAACCATAGGCTACCGAGACCTGGAGCACGGGTAAAAGTTCCGCCCTCACCCCTCCCAGGATCCAGGTGCTGGTCAGGTTCCCGAGGACGCTGCTGGTGTTCTCCACCCGGACGTTGGTCCCGATCTCAAAGTCGCCGCCCCAACCCATGGCCGGTCCCAGGTTGTAGGAAGGCCCCAGGTTCACGTAAACGAAATCGCGGATCGGGAGCAGGTTGGTCCCCCCGGGGCTGTCCACCGGGATGAAACCCGACCCTCCGCTGTTCACCACAAGATTACCACCGATCTCCTGGACGACGTAAACCGCCCCCTTCACTTTGAGGGTCTTCTTTTCAAGTGTTTCGATGTCCAATTCCCCGCCGAAGCCCTGCCGGTTCGGGGTCCCCAAACCGTAGGGGAAGGTATTGTCCCGGGTGCGGTCGTAATAACCATAGAGGGACCCACCCGAGGGAAGCTGGGTGAGGAAATACTGGTAACGCAGGGCCGGGTCGAAAAGCTCCGGCGAGTGGGGGATCCCCGAAGGATTGTTCGGGTCCAGATTGTCCTGCCGGGTCTGGGCCAGCGGCGAATAGAAGTAGGGACCCACATTGAGATAGTTCAGGGTGATCCGGGAATCCCCGAACTGGAAGTAGGGGCCGCCTAGGAGCGCGAAGTCATTGAAGACCCGTTCGCTCTGGCGTTTGTCCGCCTGGTAATGGGCATGGGCATATTCGAAGAGACCGCCCACATAAAGATCGTTCCCAAGGCCGATCCGTAGTTCGGGTCTTAAACTCCCCACCAGGTATTGGCGGGCCCAGGTGGTGGGGTTGTAGGGATCATAAGGCGATCCGGTCGGCTGGGTGTCCAAGGGCTGGTCATAGAAGAGGCCATAGCCCTCCAGGTTCGTTTGGAAGGACATCCCGGCCCAATACCAGGTCTGGGACTTGACCTTGGTCCGGGCCCCGAAGACCCAGTCGGTGAAGATGTTGGGACCCAGGTACCAGCCCCCATTGTCATTGAACCCGTTCCGGATCATGTGGGCGAAGACCTGGCCTTGCAGTTCCCGGATCACCGGCTTGTCCGGCCAGATGACGTCGGTCCCGACACGCAATCCCCGCAAGGGAAGGTCGGGCTCGTGATCGAGAAGGCTCTCATATTTCGAATCCGCATCGAAGCGGGCGATCATTTCCGGCATATAGCGCAGGTCGAGGTTGTTCCGGTTCCAAAGGGTGAGCGGTGTATAGGACTGGTCGAAGTCCCCCACTTGGGCGGAGAACCAGGGCGGATTGAAGTCCATGGTGATGCGCCGTAGACCCAAAACCGGTGTGTCATCCGGTTGGAAGGTGGACCCCAACCGCAGGATCATGTTCCAGCGTACCTCCTTGGAGATCGTCCCGATCGGCTGCAGGTCCAGATAGCCTTGGGTGAAGCGGACACCCTTCACGGAACCGGTCCCATCGAGCTCCTGATAGATCCCGAATGCCCTGCCGACCCCATGGACGGCGATGGTGGGATATTGCTCGATCCCCTTCAGGCGCTTGCGCAGGTCATAAAGCTGGGAATCCACGTCATCGACCTTGGATTGGAGGGCATCCACCTTGTCCTTCACGTACTTCAGCTCATATTGGTAAGCCTCTTCGAGACTGTTGAGGTTCTTGATGGCCTCCGCCCGGGCGGCCTCTTCCTGGGCGCCGCTCACGGTCGTTGGCGCATTGACCTGGGCGGCCGAGTCCAGGGTGATAACGTCGCCGGGGGACGGTAATTCCATGTTGTCGTTGGCCGGGGCGGCTGCGGGCGCGGCGGACGGCGCCACTGGAGCGGGCACGCTCGAAGCGGCAGGCGCGGCCGATGGGGCCGGAGCAGCCGTTGGTTCACTATCGGACGGGGGGGGAGGCGGGATCTCGTCGGCCTGCGCCACGACCCACTCCTGCCGCTTCCCTTCCGCCTTTTCGATCAGAAGGGCCACGTCATAGCGGGTCAGGACCGGCGCCAGGTCCTTTTGATCCAAAAGGCCCGCCTGGGCCATCTGGGTCAGCTCACCATAGGCCAGGTCCCCGGCCGGGAGGGTCGAGAAAAGGCCGGGCCGCTGCTGGGCGAACCCCAGGGCCGGGAGCAGGAACAGGAGAAGGACCTTAGAACGAGACCACATAGGTCAACCTCCAGATGTTCTCTCGGCGGTCATAACCCGCGATATCGGGCCAGGTGTATTGGTTAGTGAAAAAATCGCCGTGGACCTCGATGGAACGGCTGATGGGGCATTGGACACCGATGGACCAGGAGGTACGGGTCAGGTTGAGCGGCGAAAGGACATATTGGCCGAGCATCCCGGTATCGAAATAGGAGGCGTATTGGGCGAAGGTCGAGGTCCCGCCGCCCAGGACATACTCACTGCCCTGGGATCTGGACTGCTCGAAGGCACCGGAGAGCACGAGACCCTCGAAGAGGGGCACATCCGGGAAAGGTCCCGCATCCAGGGCCAGGATGAGCGTGTCCGTCTGGAATAGCGAACCACCGTTGCCCAGGTCGGTGGTCTCATGCTTGAAGTCCCCCGAGACCGAAAGGGTCTTGAGCGGGTTGTCCAAGGCCTTGGCCAGGTCCAGGATCAGGGCACCCTCGAAACCGCCGAACTTGCGAACCTGGGTCGTAGGGGCATTGGTATCGACCGTCAGGAAAGAAGTCCCGCTGGCGTCCAACACATAGTTGGGCTGGACCTCCTGCAAGTTCAAGGCGCACGAGGCCCTAGGCTTCAACCAACCATCTTTCCCCAGGTCACCGGAAAAACCCAGGATGAAACCTTGCCGGTTGGGCGTGGAATCCCCGTAAGGAAGCATGTTCTCCACGGTCCGGTCGTAGGGGGAGAAGGAAGGTCGCCCGACCGCCCGGAAAACATAGTTGTCCAAATAACCGTTGGCTCCGTCATCCAGGAGATGGGTCCCCCCGGCCCCGGAAGGATCGAACCGGTTCGTCTGCGCCCCGGGTGAATAAAAATAAGGACCGTTGTTCAGGTATTTGAGGATGAGGTGGGCACCGAAGGCGTCGAAGGAACCGTTGGCGAGCAGGGCCCAATCCTGGACCACGCTCTGGGAGTTGTTCGAATCGTCCTGGTAACGGCTTCCCGCGTATTCCACATCCCCCTTCACATCCAGGTCCTGATCGATCGGCAGTGTGACCGACGCCGAAAGACTTCCGATCTGGTAGGAATGGGCGAAGGTCGTGGTGATGGACGGGATGTAAGGGACATTGGCCGTATCCGGGTCGTTGAAGAGGAGCAATCCCGCCCCCTTCACTTCCACGTTCTCATCCAGGAACCGGATCGAAGCCTGGCTTCCGGCATATTCACTGGCAAAGCTGAAGGTCCCCGCCGAGGTCAATTCCCCTGCCATGGCCTGGGCGTGGAACGAGGAAAAGATGGGGTCCTTGTCCACCTTCTGGTCCGTGGCCAGCTCAAACCCCCGCAAGCGCCAATCGGGGCCTTGGTCCAAGTAATCCAAATTCTCGATGTCCTTGCGGACACGGTAATAGGAGGTAGGCTCGGTGAAGGTGAAGACCGGGATCTCCGAATTCCAGAGGGTCAGGTGGGTGTAATGCCTCAGGAAATCGCCCGCCGTCAGGTTACAGATCTCGTTGGTGTTGGTCAGGGACAACCAGCGCAGGTCGATTTGGGGCGTGACCGGATCGGCGTAATAGAGGCCGATGGTCCGGGTCATGCGCAGGTCCGCGGTGAAAAGCACAAAGGGCACCGGAACGCTCTTGAGGACCACATCCCCGGTCATGATGCCGTTGTAGTCCATGGGGGAATAAGCGGCATTGGGGCCGAAACCCCGGTAGGCGTTGAGCCAACCACGGGAGCTCCCCGACAGGTCGGTCCCGGTCCGTTTCAGTTCATCCATCTGGAACTTGGCGAACTTATCGAGCAGATGCTTTTGGGCTTCCAGCCGATCCTCCAGTTTGCGCACTTTCAGGTCCATGACCGCCAGTTCCTTCTTGAACTCCTTGACCAAGGCCTCCAGGCTTTTCCCGGCCGCGGCCTGTCCGCTATCGGGGACCGCCAAAGGCGCCTGGGCCATCCAGGTCTCGCCCGCTTCCTTGGTCAGCTGGGCCACTTCCAGGTTGGTCAGTTCCGACAAGGGTTTGGCGGGCTCGGCGGCCCAACCAGCGGCGACCAAGTCGCTTAGGGCGCGGTCGACCCACACATCACGGGTTTGGGTGGTCATGGGTCCATGCGCGGCCAAGGCGGGGCCGGCCAGGGCGATCAGGAGCCCCAGAACGATCCCTGCTTTCGGTTGTCCCTTCTTCATCTTTTCCACTTTCACCCTTTTCACCCTTCCTTCATTAGAACTGGAAGAGGAAGTACGAATAGACCTGGTCGGCCTGGAAACAATTGGCCGCCACGGCGTAATCCCGGTTGTTCAAATGTTTGTAACGCAGTTCGAACTTGCCGCCACCCCAAGGCAGGTCATAGGCCAATCCAGCGCCCAGGGCATCCACCCTCCAATTGACCGGCGGATAGGAATATTGGGAGGTCCAGGTCTCCCAACCGTAGTCGGCCAGGAGGTTCAGGTTCTTGGCGGCCTGGTAAAGAATGGCCCCATCGAAGGCCATCTGGTCGAACATATTGGGGATGGTCGCCAGCGTCTGGCCGGGCCGATTGGGATCCGGCATGTTCACCAGGGCCGGGTTGGTGGTGATCCCTGAAACCTGGTGGTCCGTGAAGAAGAAGCCGCCGTAGAAAGGTTGCTGCAGGCCCAGCATCTTGTTGAACTGGACCTTGAGGGTCCCGGTGATGTAGTTGAAGGTCTTCAAGTGGTCCAGGTTGATATAGGTATTGGTGCCCGCCCCGGTCGTGACCGGATGCCCATTGATGTCCTGAACGGGTTCGCCCCCGATGGGGAGGATGAAAGGAACGCGGCTGCTGTAACCATTGCCAAAGGTAATGAAGTCGAAAGTATTGCCCGAACCCATGGTGTTGCCATCGTTGCGGATATCGGTGATGTTGTTGACATAGGCGGTCCCCAGGGGATGGGCCCCGCCGTAACCACCCCATATATTGCTTCCCCACATGCCCGTGTCGTCGGGATAAAGGACCGTCACGAGGTTATAGGTCTCAATGGCGTTATGGCCCAGTTCATCGGGGATCATCCGGTATTCGTTCATCTTGGCCACGTCGAAATTGATGATGAAATCATCCAGGATGGAAGGCCAATCATGCATCCAATCCTGTTGGCGCCCCTTCCAACCTAGGTTGGCCCGCCATCCATAGCGATCGCTGATCAGGTTGTCCACCATACCGATCCAACCGTAGTTGAAATCGGCGTTCGCATATCCGAACCGGCTCTGATTGAAACCCGCCAGGTAAACACTGCTTTGGATCCCTGCGTAGGTGTCACTGATCGCGCTGTAATAGGCGGTGAAAGGATAATAAGAAAGCGATGCCTGGCCAGCGCCCGCTTCCAGGGGAACCGGGTTGACCGTGGTGGTATCGATCCCCGTGAACCAATGGCTGAACCCGCCTTTGACCTGCAGGAAGAAGGGCTTCAAGTCAAAAGCAAAATCCGCCCCGTAATTCTGGAGATCCAAGGCGGGCGTTCCCGGGGGGGTGACCCCGTAGATCTCGTTGATCCATTCGGCCGAAAGGGACGTCTGGAGGAACCCATTCAGCCAGGGTTGGCTGTATTTGATCCCCTCTTCCCAACGATGCTCTTCCGGCACCGAGGTGCCCCGTCCCATACGGCCCGCCAGCAAGGTCATCTTGGCGTCATGACTGACCAAGGGCAGGTTGCTCCCGATCATGTAGATCCCGTCAAAGACGATGCCCGTATTGGATTGGGAAACGAAGCTGGTGGTACTGGGGACGTAACCGATGTTCGTCATGTAGTCATCCCAGTTCTTCATGTTCTTGTCGGTGGAATACTTCTTGATGTCGAAGGGGTCTTCATAACGAGTCATGCCGAGGGGATTGCCGCGTGTGAAATCCCCCAGGTCGGTGTCCGCCGTATAGGTCTCCACCGCCACGGTGGTGTCCCAGTGGCCCATCTTGCCGTCCAATCCGAAGGTCAATTTGGGGCTGAAGAGGTAAATGGAAGCGGGTTGGGAAGGCGTATCGGACGCCGACGAATAGACGTAAGTCCCCAATCCCAGGCTGAGCGAACCCTTGCCGCCCAGGTCGGTCCAAACCCCCAGATTCGCCTCATGTTTAATGGCGGTCGCGCTGACCTGGGTCAATCCTGAGACATGGACGTTCTCCACCCGCACACTGGCGATGGAAGTGAAGTGGGGCACCCCACCGGACTTGTTGGACTTCTTGAAGACCGAGTCCACTTCGTCCTGGATCTCTTTCAGCTTGTCCAACTGTTCCTGTTGCTGGCGAAGACGGTAGTCGTCAAGCCCCACATGGGTACGTAGGACCTGGGATTCCTGGTGTAGTTCCTGAAGGAGTTGGTCGATCTCTTTTTGAACGGCACTCCGGTCCACCGTGGGTGCGGGCGCCGCGGCAGGAGCGGCCGGAGCAACGGGTGCCGTCGGAGGTGGCGCGGCAGGTTCAAAAGCAGGCGGCATCTCTTCCGCCGGGGGCGGAACAGCGGGAGCAGGGGCCTGGATCACCGGCACCGGCGTGAAGGTCGCCGTGGGGACGATGGGATTGAACTGGGGGGTCTCCAACCGCGCCTTGGCCTTCTCGGTATAGAAGGCAAGCTCGAGACGAGTGGTGACACGGCCTTCGTCGAGGACCTTTTGGTCCTGCGGATCCAAAAGGCCATAGGCCTCCAATGCCTTCACTCTTTTATAGAGGGTTTGGTCCGGGGTCACATTGTCGTTCGGGTCGGCGAACAAAGAGACCGGAGCCAGGAACAAGGCCAGGCCCAAGACGACGGAAATGGTTTTGAACAAGGATCGCAAACGTTTCTCCCGTGTTACGGTCGGACGGCGAATTTATTAACCAAAAACGTTTTAGCTGTTCCGCTTCAGAAAAATTCTACCTCATCCACCCAGTAGTCGATGGCATAGGTCCCGGCGCTATTGCCGGAATTGTGGCTCCACTCCAAATTGGTCAGTTCCTTTAAATGGTCGACCAGGTCCGGCGGGGTGATCGGCGATCCCCAACCGGCCTGGCGCTTGAGGTCGGTGAAGTCGAAGGACTTGCGGGTCCAATCGCCCGTCACCGACAGGTCCGCCCCGAAGTGGTTGTAACAACCGTCGGTACAGGTCCCACCATTGGAGGCCGGCAGGGTGGCCGGAATGGGCATGTTGAATCGGCGAGTAGTGGCTTGGTCGGTCGCGGGACATTTGTAATAGAAACGGATGCCTTGGAACATACGGGCATCCAGGCGACCGCCGCTCTTCAAGGCCCCTTGGAGCATGAAGGCCGGGTAGCTGTTGTCCCCTTTGTTCACGAGGGTGCCGAAGATGTGGACCGCGTGTCCCGTCCCATTGGCGCCACCCTCCACGATCCAGGAATTACCGATGGTGTTGCCCCCGGTCCCGAAGGCGGACCAGGTCCCCGACCCGGACCCGAAGAGCTTGGGGTTCATGTTGGTCGAGCCGTCCTCGAAATTCCCGATGACCTTTTGATCGGCGGGAACGTCGACCTTGGCGGCCAGGGCGGCCGGATCACGAAGACCGTCCGTCAGGGGTTCGTTCTTGGCCCCTTCGTTCACCAAAACCCCACCGCATCCGGCCAAAAAGAGAAGGGTAAGGACAGGGGACAGCAAGAGAGCGTTCAGGCGGAGGATCATGCCTTCCCTTCGATGGGCTTTTATGTTGTTGGAGGCCCGTGCATTTTAACCGAAACCTTATGGCGCAAAAATTATTTTCCGAAGAAACAAACAGCGGGCTTGTTTAACCTTGTTTAATGGGTCCCTTCGATTTCCACTCGCAATATAGCGTTAAACGGGTCCCCGTCATTTTCAGGACGTAGTCGGGATGACGTTTTCTCACGGATCGATTGGTTTGGCCTTACCCAATCCCACAAGGAGCGGGATATAATTCGAACAAGACTCATCGTGCCCCAAAAAATCCTCGGAGGAAGTCATGACCCGAATCCGTACAGCCATCATCGCCCTGGTCCTCGGAAGCCTTTGGACCTTCGCCATCCTTCCCGGCTGCCGGACGGTCGCCACTCCGACCTTCCCCTCGACCTTCACACCGGTCCCCTCCGCGACCAACACCTTTTCACCCACCATCACGCCGACCCCCGTCAATACCTCCACACCGACGGGAACTCCGACCCAGACCTCGACCCGGACACCAAGCCCAACTCCGACCAACACAGGGACCGCAACGGCCACCAGCACACCCGGAAGCCCGACCGACACCCCCACCATTACGGACACACCCACGATCACCTCCACCCCGACCACTACCCCAACTTCCACTCCCACCAATACCCCGGGAGCGGCCACGAATACACCCACTCAATGCGCCCCTGCCAGCGTTCAAACAACTTATACATTCGAAAGTTCCATCGATTGCTGGCATGCGGATGCCGCCGCAACCATCATTCAATCCATCGGCCTCTCTTCCACTCAGGCTCACGATGGCACTCATTCACTCGGCGTCTCCATCAATAATTCGTCCGCCGTTAGCCAGAACCCCCAGATCGAGGTCACTTTCGCCTCACCCCAGAATATGACGAATGCCGTCATCTCCATGTGGGTCTATGTCGACGGAACCCTGAAAACCCTTCCGGACTGGACAACCGCCGTCCAACCCTTCGCCCAGGATCCCTGGACGGGGAACTGGATCGGTCTGGGCCCGACCGTTCCTGTGAACTCCTGGTACAACGTCGCTGTGACCTTGACCTCCGGCTCCACAACGATCACCCAATTCGGGCTTCAGTTGACCACGGTCGGTCCGGGAGCCGCCGGTAACGTCTATATCGATGGGGTGACCATCAACGTGGCTCCTGCCCCCACGGCAACCTTCACTCCGACCGCGACCCCGATCCAAACTTGGGACTTCGAGACCGGTGCGGCGCAAGGATGGGTCACCGCGGGTGGGAACGTGCCGGGAACCACCTTTTCCATCGCGGGCCCAGGATGGAATTCTTCCTCCTATTGTTTCGATATGACGGCTCCCTTTACCGCCCAAGGACAAGGCGCGGGCATCGCCCAATCCTTCGGTTCCCCATTGAACCTGACCGGCGGAGGGATCCGTTGTTACATGTGGCTTGATTCGGGGATCTCGGACGGCTATCCCGGCGGGCAGATCGCCCCCTCCGACGGCACCAACACCTATTGGGGTTACTGGGGGAACCTCACGCCAGGGACTTGGAATGCCCTGGACTGTCCCGCATCTTCTTGGTCGGGTGTAAATGCCGCCAGTATCACCCAGATCGTCATCCAGGCCGCGATGGGTGGGACCGGAACCACTTTTGCAACCGGACATATCAAGATCGACCAGATCGAAGCCTATTAGGTTCTTCCTGAAGGAAAAAAGCCCCGCTTCCCAAAAGGGAGGCGGGGCTTTTTTTGACCGGAACGGGAAGTTTCCCTGATCCTCTCTTTTACTGGGCCACCACCAGGAGGGCCGAGAAGGCGGGGATATTCAGCTTCACGGTGGACCCGGCCGCCGGGACCAGCCCCGAATCATAGAGGCGCTTCCCGGAGGTCTTGCTCAGCGTATAGGTGTGATAACCGCTGACCGCCGCCGGCAGGTAAAGGGTGGTGGCGATGTCGGTGGACGGGTTCTTGTTCACGAAGACCACGTAGGTCTTGGCGGCGTCCTTGGCCGCGAAAGAATAGAGGTCCGGGGAGGAACTGGCGCTGGGCAGGTAGTTGCCCCCCACCTTGCTCCCGTTCCCGTCGTAGTTGCTGTAGAGCTCATGGGCCAGGAAGACGTAATTGCCCGCGTGGGAGCCGTCCCAGTCGCAGGCCAGGTCCAGCCCTTCCCGCATGAAGATCCCCAGGGTCGCCGCCTCCAGCAAGCCGCCGTGGTAATAGCTCTTGCTACTGGGGTAATACTCGGTCATGGAGATCTTGGTCCCCGGATAATTCTCCGCGACGATTTTCTTCATCTTCGGAAGCATCCCCACGAAGGGGTCCCAAAGATAGGGCTTGTTCCCGCCCGAGAAGCACCAACTGTCAGGATTCTCGAAGGTCGGGTCCCAGAAGATGCGCAGGGCATCGAACTGCTTCTCGCAAACGACCGGATCGTAGGGGATGTCATCGGTCATGAGCTTGATGCTCTTCCCGTTCTGGTCCTTTCCCCAGACCTCGGGGAAGCCGTGGAAATCGATGTAATCGATCAGCCGCACCCCCGCCTTTTGGGACCGCTTGGCCATTTCCCGCAGGAAGTAGACGACCTGGGGCACGTTCCCATGGGCCTTGCGGTCGGTCCATTTGAGCGCGTCCGTCATGGCGCTGTCGGGAAGCTGGTAGCCGCTCTCGCCCCCCGGCATATAGTCCCAGTTGGACCCCGCCAGTTCCATCACCCCCCAGGCGGTCATGCCGATCACCTTGGCGTTGGGGTCGGTTTGCTTGACCATCTGGGCGTAGGTGGCGTTCAGGTCCGCCAGTTCCTCATAGCCGACCCCCTTGGGGCGGATATCCCGGTGGGTCCAGCGCCAAAGCCCCGGTTCGTTGTCCATCTGGTAGATCTTCACCCCGCCTTGGGTGGAGGACCCGAAATCCTGGATGAGGCTCTTCACCCATTGGGCCTGGAAGGCCGGATCCGAGGGTAAATAGTTGTAATTAGGATCGTTCCCCCAAAGGAGCTTCCCGTCGGCGGTCTGGCCGTTGCCCAATCCCGGTTCCCCGCCGGGCGCTTCCGTCGGGAAGAGGGACAACGGATAGGAACCGAACTTTTTCCCGTCGGTGGAGGGGGGCGGCACCTTTGCGACCCAGCCGGTGATGGGGATGGTGATGATGGAGTCGGCCCCGGCGGCCTTGGTGTCCGTGAAGAATTTATAGTAGCTCTTGTCCTTCTCGGCGATGCCCACCGGCCCGCCGCTATTAAGAAAGAACCAGTCCGATCCATGGTTCTCGGCGTCATCCTTCCAGTTGTAACCGGTGGTGGCGTTCCCGCCCCAGCGGTTCAAGGTCCCGCCCATCTTGCGGAGGGATTCGGTGTCCACGTAATTGAAGCCCCAGATGTAAGGGGAAATGGAGCGGCTGGGGACCGGCGAGACCGAGACCGCCGCCGAGGCGGTGGCTTCCGTCGCCGCGCCGATCTCGACCTCCTCATAGGTGGAGGCCTGTTTTCCGTTGTCGGCCGCCACCCCCACCTTGTGGGGACCGGTCCCGGGGAAGAGGGCGTTCACCAGCTTGACCCGGCGTTTCTTGGCCCCGGTCACCCGCCCCACGACCTTCCCGTCCACCGTCACCAGGTAGCTCAGGACCCCGTCGTCGTTGGACTTGTCCCAGATCAATTCGACCCCGCCCGGTTCCCGGATCCATCCCAGGTTCTCCACGGGGGTGACCATGGCGCTGTCGGTGAAATAGACCTTGTCGAAATGGACGAACACCAGCTTGTTCTCCGGATAGTCCCCCTGCAGGTCGAAGCGCAGGGTCTTGACCTTGGTCAGGTCCAGCCCCGACATCCCGGGGATGGCGGCGAAGGGGATGATGGCCTTGGTCCAGGTCTCGGTGAGCTTCTTGCCGGGGACGAAATCGCTGAGCTTGACGTTGCCCGTTTGGGCCGAGTCGGTGGACCCGGTCAGGCCGATGTTGAAGTCCACCCCCGGCGCGTTGGTGCGCACCGATAGGACCAGGAACTTGGCGGCCGAGAGGTCGTGCGTGTTCCAGGAGTTGTCGAAAGCGATGCCGCCCCCGGCCCATTTATTCCCCCAGAACTTGTCGTTGGGCGTCGTGACCCAGGTGAACTCGAAGGAAAAACAATTGCCGTTGGTGAGGTCCGAGTCCTGGATGACCCAATCCGGGTGGTCCGCCGCGGCCTTGGCGTCGATCTTGTCCTTGGCGGCATCGGGGCGGAAGAGGAAATTGTGCTTGTCCCCGTCGCAAACAACGCTCACGCCACCCTTGCCGTTCTTGCCGGAGGAGTCGGCCCATCCATGGGAATAGAACTGGATATCGTCGGCCCGGAGGGTGCCGGCCGAACAAAGGGTTAGAAAAACGAAGAACAGAATGCGGCGCATGAAGGCTCCTTAGAGGCTGCAAAAATTTTTCAACAGGCCGCTAAGCAGCCTCAAACCCCAAAGATCCCTCGGGGATCGTGGGGTTACCTTGAATGTTATCATCTTATCGAAAAAGGCCGAGACTCGTTCTTTCATTTGGACGAACGGCGTCCAAAGACTGTGACCGCCTTAAACTTTTTTCAGGGTGTTTCCCCAATGGACCAGAACAAAACAAGGATGTTCGGACCGCAAACGGATAAATGCACAGGGATAAATCCGAAGGAGGAACGGTCGTTGCTTGGGCCGGACTTTCTTTTCGGACCCGATCCCATGCATCTGTGACCAACTGATCTTCGTCTTTTATTTGGAAAGAAGCCTGTCCAACTCCGCTTGTGCGGCGGCCAGGTCCCTTTGGGCCTTGGCCTGGGCGACGCGGTCCTTCTCGACGGAGGCCGCTTCCTGGGCCGCGCGGGCCGTCCACTTACCCTCCGGGCCCTCTTCCCCGGCCTTGGCCGCCCTGGCCCTGTCGGCTTTCATGCGGCCTTGGGCCTCGGTGATGCGGGTGAGGTAAAAAAGGATGTCCCGCCGGTCCTTCTTGATCCGCTTCTGGAGCGCGGGAATGCTTGGTCCCGCAAATGCCGGCGCCATCGATAGAAAAACGCCAAGAAGCAGAAGGGTTTTGGACAAGGACATTCTATTCCCGGGCCCCCTGTGCTCTCCGTGGTTCAAATGCCTCACTTCTTCCCGAAATATCGTTTATTGAGATCGGCGTTCAATCGGGGGATCACTTCTTCCGGCGTCTTGTTGCCCAACCACATGGGATCCAGGGCCGGTCCCACCTGCCCATACCAGATCTCCGCCCACCCCTTCACGAAGGGCATGTAGTGGGAATACTTGGGCATGTCCAGGAGGATCTTCTTGTTGGCCGCGCCCGGGCTCTTCAGGAAGGCGTCGGACTTGGCGACCTGAATGAGCGCGGGTTGGATCATGCCGGTGGCCGCCAGCTTGCTGACCAGTTCCTCGCCCGCCAATGCCTTGACCACTTCCCAGGCCTTTTCCTTGTCCTTGCAGCCCTTCCAGATGGCGTAACCCGTTCCTCCCGACTGCCAGCCGCGTTTCCCGCCGGGTCCCTTGGGGAACTCCACCACGTCGAAGGGGATGCCTTTCTCGAGGAAGGTGGGGGTATGCCAAAGCCCGGAACACATCATGGCGACCTTCCCGTTCATGAACATGCCCTCGGCCCCGTTGTTGAAGCTGTAGTTCTGGACCTCGCTGTTGGTGGGGGAAACGTGCCATTTGTAGATCATGTCCACCCGGAACCGGTAAGCCTCCATGACCCTGGGATCGTCCAAGGCCATGCGGGTCGGGTTCTCCTCGCTGTCCATGTAATAGCCGCCGTTGCTCAGGAAGAAGTCGTCCGCCTGCGGGCCGTAAGGGTCGGCGTAGGCCCAGCGGACCTGCTTCCCATCGGCGTCCTTCTTGACCAATTTCTTGCACATGGAAAGGAAGGGTTCGGGCCATTGCAGCTTCGAGGTGGGGTAAGGAACTCCCGCCTCATCGAAGATCTTCTTGTTGTAATAAAGAAGGCCGATGGGGGCGATGTCCGAAGGGAGGGCGTAGATCTTCCCCCCGGGGCTGAAGCGCTTCAAGGCGGTCGGGTAGTAGGCCTTGGGGTCCATCTTGTCCCGCTCGAAATAGGGCGTCAGGTCCTCGAAGGCGTCGCGCAGGTAAAGGTCGGAGAAATTTCCTGCTTCGATGCTGATGACGTCCGGGGCGTTGTTCGCCGCCAGGAGTATGGTGAGCTTGTCCTGGTATTCGTTGTAGGGGATGTTCTCGACCTTGACCTTGATGTCGGGACGGGTGGTCTCGATGCTTTTGATGGTGTCGGCCAGGATCTTGACCAGCACGTGGTCGGTCGTGAAGACCGAGACCCGGATGGGCTTCTCCCCGTTGGTGCAACCGGCCATAACGGCCAAAAGCGGCGACAAGACCAAGGCCAGCGCGAGACGGGAAAGACGCATGGGAACCTCCGGGTTTGGATCGGCTGAAAAAGGATATCGGAGAAAAAAAGGCTTTTCCATGCAATAAGACCCTTCACGGGGAAGGGCTGGAATTTCCGTTGTCCTTTTTTCCGTTTGTTTCTCCCGAAGACCTTAAAAGCACTGGCCGCAAATCAGCGCCGTTGCCATTGATGAATTCAATTTTAAATATTCAACGATCTTATTAGATAATGCCAGCTGATCTCATTCGCGATCATTCGCGCAAATTCCCGGCCCATTTTGGAGGTTTTCTTGAAACAGCATCCCTATCCCCTCTTGAACCATCCTGTGGACATCAGCAAGGACTTCTCGAACCTGGAGAACACCCTGTTCCTCCCCGAGAAGCTCGGTGCCTTCGACACGGCCAAGGCCAAGGGGAACGTCCAATGGGCCCGCTTCGCCTACAAGGTGCGCATGGCCTTCAACCAGGAAGGCATCAACCTCATCCCCACCCAACCCTGGGAATTCCCCTCCGAATACGGCGGCGAAAAGGAGGATTTTCCCTTCTCCATCACCTTTTACGGCGACCGGACGCTGCGCCTGCGCTTCCGCGCCCGCAAATACCACCGCAAAGCCGAACCCTCCCTCATGCTCCAAAAGGAGCCCAAGCCCACTTCCCCCTGGAAGGTCTCCCGTTCCAAGGGCCGCGTCCTCTACCAGGGCCCCCACGGTTCCATCGCGGTGGTGGAGGACCCCTGGGCCCTGGAGATCCGCGACGCCCAGGGACGGCTCCTCACCAAGACCGTCCATCTGAAGGACAACCGGAGCCTGCGCAATTCGGACCCGCTCCCCTTCTGTTTCATGCGGCCCACCCCCGAATTCTCCCGCCGCTTCGCCGCCACCTTCTCGCTCGCCCACGACGAGCGCATCTTCGGTTGTGGGGAGTCCTTCACGGGTCTCAACAAACGGGGTCAAAAGGTGGTGCTCTGGAGCTACGACGGACATGGGGTCCAACACGATGGCATGTACAAACCTGTGCCCTTTTTCATGAGCAGCCGGGGCTACGGGATGTTCCTCCACACCACTTCCCCCACAACCCTGGACTTCGGTCACTCCTATAACGAATGCACCACCCTCTTCACCGGCGACGAGGACCTGGACCTTTTCGTCTTCTTAGGGGAACCCAAGGAGGTCCTGTCGGAATACACGGCCTTGACCGGACGCTCGCCCGTGCCGCCCCTCTGGTCCTTCGGGCTTTGGATGAGCAAATGCACCTATAAATCAGAGAAGGAAGCCCGGGACGTGGCCAAGAAGCTCCGCCAACACCGCATCCCCTCCGATGTGGTCCATCTGGACACGGGCTGGTTCGAGGAGGATTGGCGCTGCGATTACCGCTTCTCCACCACCCGCTTCAAGAACCCCCTCAAGATGATCAAGGACCTGGCCAAACAGGGCTTCAAGGTCAGCCTCTGGCAATTGTCCTACTTCAACCCCAAGAACCGCCTCTTCCCCGAGATCTTGGAGAAAGGCCTGGCGGTCTCCGACGGCTTGGGCGGGCTCCCCACCGAGGACGCGACGCTGGATTTCAGCAACCCCGCCACCGTGAAGTGGTATCAGAAGAACCTGGCGGGCCTCCTCAAGATGGGGGTCGGCGCCATCAAGGTCGACTTCGGGGAAGCGGCGCCCTTGAAGGGCGTCTATCACTCGGGCAAGACCGGGTTCGCCGAGCACAACCTTTATCCCCTTCGTTACAACAAGGCCGCCGCCGACGTCACCCAGCAGGTGACCGGCGAGAACATCATCTGGGCCCGAAGCGCCTGGGCCGGCAGCCAGCGCTATCCCCTCCACTGGGGCGGTGACGCCGAGTGCACCTACGGCGGCATGCAGGGGACCCTCCGGGGCGGCCTGTCGCTGGGCCTTTCCGGTTTTTCCTTCTGGAGCCACGACATCGGCGGTTTCGTCAACGCCCCGACCCGCGAGCTCTACCGCCGCTGGGCGCCCTTCGGCCTGCTGACCTCCCACAGCCGCTGTCACGGCATGTACCCCCGCGAGCCCTGGGTCTTCGGGAAGGCCTTCGAGGACGAGTTCCGCCTCTCCGCCGAGATGAAATACCGCCTCATGCCCTATGTCTATGCCCAGGCGGTGGACTCCTCCCGCAAGGGCTTCCCCATGCTACGCACCCTCTTCTTCGAGTTCCCTGAGGACCCCACCTCCTGGCTCATCGAGGACGAGTATTTGTTCGGCTCGGACATCCTGGTGGCCCCCCTCTTCCAGGAAGTGATGGAACGGGACGTCTATCTCCCACCCGGCACCTGGATCGACTACCAGACCGGCAAGTCCTACAAAGGCGGTCAATGGCACCGCATCCAGGCAGGTAAGATCGCCTGCGTCATCCTGGTGAAAGGCGGCTCCATCCTGCCCCACATCGCCCTCGCCCAATCCACCCAGGACATGGACTGGTCGAAGATCGAACTCAAGGTCTATGGCAATGCCACCGAGGCCAAAGGACTCTTCTGCGATCCGAGGGACAAGGTCCTGCGTCCCCTGACCGCCGCCAAACGCGGTAGCGGCTACCAACTGACCCAGGGGAATGTCCCCAAGGTCCGCTTCACGGTGACCGAGGTTTGAACGATAGGGTTTTTCCTGATGTCTTTCACTTCCTCTCCCTTGAGGGGAGAGGACCGAAGTGAGGGTGGTCATATCCCGTCACAATCACCCCTCACCCTACCCTCTCCCCCAAGGGGCGAGGGTTTTAGGCCTAACACGCCGGATTCTGGTATTTTTTTTATTCTGTACAGCCTTTCTTTCTGTTCTAAAAACCTACGCAGAAACCCGCCTTCCCTCCCTCTTCGGCGACCACATGGTCTTCCAGGCCGGGAAACCCGCCATGGTTTGGGGCCAGGACGATCCCGGCCAAAAGGTCGAGGTGAGCCTGGGGGGAAAAACCGCTAGAACAAAAACCGATAGCCACGGCCACTGGAAGGTCCAACTCTCCGTCCCACCGGCGGGCGGGCCCTACGAGATGACCATCACCGGGTCCTCGTCCCGGCATATCCAGGACATCCTGGTGGGCGAGGTCTGGTTGGGTTCCGGTCAATCCAACATGCAGTTCCGCCTGGACCAGGACCGGGATGCCAAGGTCGAACTTTCCCGTTGTTCGGACCCCCAACTGCGGCTCTTCCTGCAAAAGCTGGTCATGTCGCCCGAACCCTTGGCAGAACCCCAGGGGGAATGGAAGGTCTGCTCGCCCGAGGCCGCCAAGAGCTTCTCCGCCGTCTCCTATTATTTCGGGAAGGACCTGCGCAAGGACCTGAAAGTCCCCGTCGGGATGATCGCCTCCAGTTGGGGCGGCTCCTATGTGGAAAGTTGGATGCCCGAAAAGGTCTTGAGGCGATCGCCATTCCACAAGGTCTGGGAACGATGGAACACCCTCACCACCGCCGAAAAAAAAGCCTGGCAGAAAGGCCGCTTCCCGGTGGACCTGGCGGTCCGGAACCTGCGCCTCATCCCCCAGGACCCGGCCCAGGCACCACTGACCCTTCAGGCTTCGGGCACGGCCTCCATGGCCATCTCCCAACTGGGCCCTGGCCAATGGGCCTCCAGCGTAAAAGAAGATTCCCTATTGAAGCTGAAGATCGAATCCGGGGCGCCCCACATGACCGGTACTTTCCTGAACGATGCCTGGGGTTTCATGACCACCGGCCTGGCCAGGAACGGGACCCCCAAGGACCTTTCGTCCTACCGATCCGTCGAATTCGAGGCCCGCGGATCCGGCCTTTATATCCTCTTCCTTTCCCAACCTTCCATCGCCGACTGGGACAATTACCGCACACCCCGTTCCTTCCGGGTGGACCGGTCCTGGAAGCACCATCGCATCGAGTTCTCCTCCCTCAAGCAGTCGGGTTGGGGAAAACAGGTGCCCTTCACGCCCGAGGCCGTAAGCTATCTTTCCTTCGGGGTCGATCCCCAACCCCTCATCGACATTCCCTCGGCCCTCTACAACGCAATGATCCACCCCTTCACCGCCTTTCCCATCCGGGGTTTCCTTTGGTACCAGGGCGAAGCCAATGCCATCTATCCGGACGAATACCAAGGCCTCCTGGCCGCCATGGTCGATGGTTGGCGCAAAGCCTGGAAGGACCCTTCAATGCCTTTCCTGATCGCCCAGCTCCCCAATTACATCCCAGGGGAAGGGCAAGGGATCGGTCATTGGGGGGACATCCGCGAGGCCCAACGCCGGGTCGGCGAAAAGGCCCACAATGGGATCGCGGTCCTCTTGGACCTGGGCGAACATCACGATATCCACCCCAAAGACAAGGCGGATGTGGGCTTCCGCTTGGCTCAGATCGCCTTAGGGAACGCCTATGGAAAGAAGAACGTCCGCCTTTGCCCGCTTTTTGAAAAAGCCGAATGGGAGGACGGAAAGGTCCGGGTCCGCTTCAAGCAGACCGGGAATGGATTGGAGTCCAGGGGAAGCGATCTAAAGGGCTTCGAAGTGGCGGGAGCGGACGGGGTCTTCCATCCCGCCCAAGGCAAGGTCGAGAAGGATTCCGTCATGGTCTGGAGTGACCAAGTGACCCATCCCCAAGCGGTTCGTTATGCCTGGGCCGATGACCCGGTCTTCAATCTTTATGGGAAAAATGGAATGCCCGCTTCGCCTTTTAAGGCCTCTAGGGACGGTCAAAAGGAATAGTTGCTAAGGCTCGACCCGGTAGTCCGTGAACCCAAAGATCAGCTCAATGTCCGTGTTGGCCAGGCCCTTCAACCGCAACCTGGCGGTCATGGCCCGGGGCAACCAATAGCGGCCCTGCACCCCATAGGCCAGGGCGAAGGCTTGCTGGACCTGGGGAGTGGTCATGGTCAACCCTTGGAACAGATAGCCCTTTTTCGTGTAAGTGAACCTGGGCTTGAGGGAG
This sequence comes from bacterium, assembly GCA_035549195.1. Taxonomy (NCBI): domain Bacteria; species bacterium. The sequence goes on along the minus strand of DASZRK010000066.1, from coordinate 2,925 downwards.
ACCTCCCCGTCCTCGCCCGGCAGGGACATTTCCAACAGTTTTCCCTTCATGTCGAAGGTCCCTTCCACTTCCCCCGTCGCCGGGTCCCCTTGGAGCACCTTGAAACCGTTGGCCTCCCGGTGGAAGCGGATCTTCCCCTGGGCGATATCGGCGGGTTCGTTCAGGACCTCCACGACCAGTCCCTTCCAGGACTGGAAGAAACCCCTGAGGGATTCCAGGATGGCCTGCTCCAGTTTCTCCACCTGGCCGTCCAAGGAAGGATCCCCGGTCTTGGCGGCCGGGCTCCCTTCGATCGAGATGGGGCTACCGGCCGCGTCCATGACCCGGAAATGAAAATCCCTCATGGCACCCCAGACCCTGGGCTCCAGGATCCCTTGGGCCTTCAGGGCTTTTTCGGATTCGGGCGTGAGCGAACAGGTCAAGGAGCATCGGTAGTCCTTGAGCCCCTCCCTGGACAGGCAGTAGTAATACCCGTTCAATTTCTGGAGGAAATCCACCGTCGCGGAGTTCGGGGCCGCCCAGAGCGGCGCCGCCAACAAGGCAAAAAATAAGAAGTAGTGTTTTTTCATGTCTCCGGCCGTTCCCTTCCCCTTAAGGGTAGAAGGTCAGGATGAGGGGGTCGTTCCCCTCACCTTACCCCCTCCCGCTTGGGGAGAGGGATTATTTACTGTTGGGGCCATTGGTCCTTGGGAACATCCTTGTAAACATCCTCCATCTTCTGGAACCCGTCGGCGATGACGGTGGAGACCAGGTTGGTCTTGTCCACCGGAATGGGGTCCAGCAGCACGCTGGGCACCTTGATCTTGCCGTTATCGATGGTCGTTCGGGTCCCCAAGGGTTCCTTTTTGGCCAGTTTCAGGGTCATCTCGGCGGCCTTGGCGGCCAGGAGCTTCACCGGTTTATAGACCGTCATGGTCTGGGTCCCCGCCAGGATCCTCCGGCAGGCGGCCAATTCGGCGTCCTGTCCCGAGACCAGCACCTTCCCGTCGAGCTTCTGCTCGGCCAGGGCCTGGATGGTGCCCCCGGCCGTGCCGTCGTAGGAATCCAGGACCGCGTCCACCTTGTTGTTGTTCTTGGTCAGGATGTTCTCCATGTTCTTGAGGGCGTTCACCGCCAGCCAGTCGTTGGACCATTGATCGCCCACGATCTTGATGGCGCCGCTCTTGAGGTAGGGCGCCAGGCCTTTCATGTGGCCCTCGCGCACCAGGATGGCGTTGTGGTCGGTCGGGGCCCCGCCCATCAGCACGTAGTTCCCCTTGGGTTTGATCTTGGTGAGGGCCTTGGCCATGATCTCGCCGACCTTGACGCTGTCGAAGGAGACGTAGAGGTCCAGGTCGCAGTTGGCGATGAGGCGGTCGTAGGCGACGACCGGGACTCCCACCTTGTGGGCCGATTCGACGATCGTGGCGCAGCTCTTGTCGTTGTGGGCCACCACCACCAGCACCTGGATGCCCTGGGAGAGCAGGTTCTCCGCCTGGGTGATCTGGAGCGAATCGTCCGAATTGGCGGACTGGACGAGGACGCCCATGCCCAGATCATTGCAATCCTTCGTGAAGAGGTCCTTGTCCCGCGGCCAGCGGTCGCCCCGCAGGGTGTCCATGGAAAGACCCACCTTGATGGGGTATTGGGATTGCTTGTCCCCGCATCCCGAGACCGCCAACGCCCCGAGCAGGACCACGAACAGCGCCAAGATCTTTTTCATGACAGGCCTTTCGTAAAAAGTAACGGCAGAGACCGATCCCAATTTGCCACCGATGAATATCGATAAACCCCGATGGCCTTAGAACCAAGACCGTTTTTGACGGGAATCGGCGTTCATCCCCTTCATCGGTGGCTGATCGCCTTTACTTCACTTCCACCGGCGAGAGCGGCCCATCATAGAGCCCGCCGCCGCCATAGGCATCAAAGACCCTGATGGCGATCACATTCTCCCGCCCGAACCGCACCACCCCCGCGGGCACATCATAAACACGGGGCTTGTCCCAGAAACCCTGGAAATGGGGCGGGAACTCCCCCGTCTGCCCGATCTTCACCCCATTCCAATAGGAAGCGTCGGTATCGTCGATCTTCCCCAGGGGGATCCTCAGGTCATGCCCCTTCCATTCGGCCGGGATGACGACCTTCTTGCGGTACCAGCCATAGACGTTGTCGGCGGTGTAGTTGGAGTGGGTCTCCCAGCTGGCGGGCAAGGTCACCTTCTGCCAGGCGGAATCGTCCAGGTCGGGCTTGGCCCAGGAAGGATCGTCCCCTTCTTTAAAGAGCCAACCGCCCGAAAGGTCCAGGACCGGGAAGAGGCCCCGTCCCGTCAAGGGCCTTTGGCCCGGGACCGTCAAGGAGACCGGATAGAGCCCCGCCTCGGTCACCGGAACATCCAGTTGAACCTCTCCGGCGGAAAGGGCCGGCAAGGTCACGGGCCGGCTCACCGTGATCGGTCCCACCTCAAGGTCGGCATCCGCCGCCAAGGGTCGGTCATCGTAATTCTGAAGATCCGCCCGGACCTGGAACCCGCCGGCCGAAGGGAGCACGGACAGGTTCCCCAAGATCGCCCCTTTCAAGGTCGCTTGGTAGACGACCGGCATGTCGGCGGGAGTGGCCGGGGCGCCCAGGACCAGACCGTCGTCCTGGCGTTCCCACTTCACCTTCCCTCCGCTCCCCAGCAAGGAAACGTCGGTCACCTCCAACCCAGGCGCCGTCCTTTTGCCCAGGGAAACCACCTTCAGGTCATGGGTCGGGTTCTTCAGGCAAAGGATGAAGAGCTTGTCGCCTTTGCGGGTGAATCGGATATCCCCTTCCTGGTATTTCACGTCCGCTTCGCTGAATTTACCGGCTGCGTCCTTGGTCGGTCCTTCCCCATAGGTGACCCAGGGCCGGGTGCCGTAAATGGCCTCCCCGTTCACCTGGAGCCAATCCCCGATCCCCAGCAGC